>DASZWQ010000087.1 GCA_035546535.1 Pirellulales bacterium
TGCTTGCACCAACCACTCGATCGCCCAGCTATGAACATCCTGGCTCGTTATGGTATGACTCACCCTTGAACGCATGGCTCCCTCCTTGGAAGTGACCTGCTGGACACAAGTCATGTACAAGAGGAGCCTTGCGTTCACCTACACCAATTCGCCAAACTTGGCACTACTGTCATTCATCATTCTGCCTTCTGCATTTTTCTTCCCTCTCACCGCACGATCGCATACACCAGTTCATCGCGCGTGCGGCCGTTTTTGGTAATCGTCTGGCGCAGGCGGGCCTCGAACGTGAAGCCGGCTTTTTCCAACACGCGGGTGCTCGCCACGTTGCCCTCGAACACTCCGGCGAAGAGCCGGCAGATGTCGAAGTTCTCGAACGCGTAGTCGACGGTCGCCTGCACGGCGGCGGTCATGATGCCGCGTCCCCAGAAGGGCTCGCCCAGCCAGTAGCCGATCTCCATCGAGCGGCGATAGACGTCCTCGCGCAGAACCAGCCCTAAGCCACCCGCCACCCCACCTTCGACAACCAACGCGAAATTGCGAGGCGGCTCGTACTTGTTGGCCACGGTCAGCCAGCGGTCGGCATCGGCCGGCGTGTACGGGTGAGGAAAGGCATCGCGCAGGTTCCCGGCAATGCGCGGATTGTTCGCCAGCGCCACCAGCGCCTGGGCATCCTCCCAGTCCCAGGGACGCAGCACACCGTGGGAGAATTTGATCTGCATGGGCGGCTCATTTTCGTCGTCCGCGGCCACCGACTTCGCGGGCATGGTAACAAATCGACCAGGATTTCGCTTAACCCGATAGTGAACCTGACGCGTAGAACAAGGTGGACAAGGGAATTGAGGAGGCCGAGCCATGCCAGACGGGAAACGGGCACGCAGGCACTGCACGAACAAGGCCAAGCGACAGTGGTACGCTCGCTATCGTTCGATCCGCTTTCACCGCCGCTTTGGAATCGTGGAAGTCGCCATCGTACAGGTCGTCGTCTGATACGTTTTCGCTTTTTCGTGACAGGTTGTCAGAAGAATCAGAGCAGGACCGGCGAATCTGGGTTCGCCTTCTCCTTGCGAAGCAAGCCCGCGGTCTTGGCCTCCTCGACAGGCCGAGCGTCTTCGAAGTCCGCGGGATGCAGGGCGTGAGCCTGGCACCTGTTCTTTATGTAATCCGGTTCGTCTTATCCGGATGCCATGCCTTTTCGCGCCACGAATAAGCATGCGATCAAGGGTTATCGGCACCCAGGCCCCTTTTTGCTCCTTTGTCAGAAAAGCAAGCCGCACCAGGCGAAATCTACCGGCCAAACGGTGAAAGCCCCCTGTCGGTCAAATTTGGCGTGCAAAGCCCCCCGCATTTTGCTAACATCCACGTTCGTTGATGCGTTGGCGAACCAGCCGGAGGCGGGCCGCGATGTTGAACATCCTGGGCGGAACACAGCGAGTGTGCGGCGGAGTCTCGCGCCGCCAGGTCTTGCAGGCCGCGGGAGCCGGCTTGTTCGGCCTGCACGTGAATCAGGTTTGGGGAGCCGAGAGCGCTGCGCGCGGCTCGGCCGCGCCGCCGCGGCCGGCCCGGGCCAAGAGTGTCATCTTCTTGTTCCTGTTCGGCGGCCCCAGCCAGTACGAAACCTTCGACCTGAAGCCCGACGCGCCGTCGAAGCTTCGCGGACCGTTTAACCCGATCGCGTCGCGCACGCCCGAGCTGCGTATTTGCGAGCACCTGCCGCGGCTGGCGGCGCAAAGCGACAAGTTCTGTGTCATCCGCACGATGACGCATCCCTGGAACGACCACAGCTCGGCCGGCCATTACATCCAGACCGGGCATCCTTGGCACATTCCGATCGGCGGCGGCTTCAATGCCACCGAAAAAGACTGGCCGGCGATGGGCTCGGTGGTCGAGCACGTCGACCAGCACGCCCCGGGCGGCAGCAATCGCGAAATTCCCAGCTACGTTTACCTGCCCAATCGGCTCGGGCATCTGCAACCGTACACGACCAAGCTCGACCGGCCCGGGCAGTACGCCGGCTGGCTGGGCCGCGGCTATGATGCGCTAGCCACCGACATCCGGCTGCGGAACGAGAAGGACAATCCCTTCTTTCGCGACTGCACTGACGAAGAGCTCGACTTCCGCATCAAGGGATTGGCCGCCGACGACAGCCTGTCGCTCGATCGCTTGCACGGGCGCCGCACGCTCTTGGAACAATTCGACGACCAGCGACGTCGCCTCGATCACGACGCCTTCGCGGTCCCTTATCAACGATTTCAGCAGCGGGCACTGTCGCTTGTGACGTCGGAGCGAACGCGCCAGGCCCTCGACATTCGCCAAGAACCCGCGGCCCTGCGCGACAAGTACGGGCGGCACCTGTTCGGGCAGTCGACGCTCTTGGCGCGCCGGCTCGTCGAGTCCGGAGCGCGGTTCGTCACCGTCGCCTGGGACTGCCCCGACGGCTATAGCTGGGATTCGCACGTGAATAGCGACGACGTGCGCAAGCATTTGCTGCCGGGCCTGGATTCGGCGCTGGGTACACTACTGGAAGACCTCAGCGAGCGCGGATTGCTTGACGAGACGCTGGTCGTGTGCCTGGGCGAAATGGGACGCACGCCCGCGGCCAATGGCACCTGGGGGCGCGGTCATTGGAGCACGCTGTTTCCCGCGGTGCTGGCCGGCGGCGGTATCCGCGGCGGCATCGTTTATGGGCAATCGGACAAGGACGGCGCCCTGCCGCAGCAACATCCCACAAGCCCCGAGGACCTCGCCTGCACGGTCTTTCACGCGCTGGGGATCGATCACGAAATGCGCGTCCACGACCCACAAGGACGACCCACGGCGGTTGTCGATGGCGGACGGCCGCTGGTAGAATTATTTTCGTAAGCGATTCTCGTCTGTGTAACGGCCGGAAATCGCGGAAGAAGCGCCGAGCAGATACGGGCTTACGTCACGGCCTGTCAACTTGTCAGAGATTGACCGTCTTGTGGCCGTAAAAGAAAATGGGCAGGTTGTTGCCCCCAGCCCGCAATCTCCCGCCTATGCTGCGAACATCCCTTCTCCCTGCGGCGCTCGTTCTGTTTGCATCCATCGCCACGGTGCGCGCCGAGACGCCGAGCGCCGCCGACGTCGAATTCTTCGAGACCAAGGTGCGGCCGGTGCTGGTGGCGCGCTGCTACAAATGCCACTCGCAGGAGGCCGAGAATTTGCGCGGCAGCCTGCTCCTCGATAGCCAACCCGGTTGGATGGCCGGCGGCGACTCGGGCCCGGCGATCGTGCCGGGCGATCCTGCGGCGAGCCTGCTCGTCAAGGCTTTGCAGTACGACGGCGACGTGCAGATGCCTCCCGAAGGGAAGCTGCCCGACGCGGAGATCGCGACCCTCACGGAATGGGTCAAGCGCGGCGCGCCCGACCCTCGCGCGACAAAACCCACCGGCAAGGCGAAGCGGACGATCAACCTCGCCGAAGAGCGCAAGCACTGGGCGTTTCAACCGCTCGCGCCGCAGGTGACGCCGTACGTGGCTGATCCCTCGTGGTGCCGTACGCCCGTCGATCGCTTCATTATCGCACGGCTGAACGACAAGCAGCTCGCGCCGAACGCCGCGGCCGATAAGCGGACCTTGATTCGCCGCGCGTATCTGGATTTGCTCGGTCTGCCACCGAAGCCGGAGGAGGTCGAGGCGTTCGTCGCGGACCTGTCGCCCGACGCCTACGACCGGCTGGTCGAACGGCTCCTCGACAGTCCGCACTATGGCGAGCGGTGGGCCCGGCACTGGCTCGACCTCGCGCGGTTCGCCGAGAGCCACGGCTTCGAGCACGACTACGACCGGTTAAGCGCCTATCACTATCGCGATTTCGTCATCAAGGCTCTGAATCAAGATCTGCCGTACGACACGTTCGTGAAGTGGCAGATTGCCGGCGACGAGTATGAGCCCGAAAACCCGCTCGCGCTCATGGCCACGGGCTTTCTGGCAGCCGGGGTACACAGCACGCAGATCACGAAGAACCAGGTCGAGAAGGAACGCTACGACGAGTTGGACGACATGTCGGCCACGATTGGCAGCTCGATGCTCGGGCTGACGATCGGCTGTGCCCGCTGCCACGACCACAAGTTCGACCCGATCCCCACGGCCGACTACTACCGATTGTTATCGACCTTCACCACGGCGGTGCGCAGCGAGGTGGATTTGAACCTCGATCGGGCCAATTACGAAGCCGCGCTGGCAACGTTCAACCGCGAGCACGCTCCGCTTGCCGAGGCGCTTGCCCAGTACGAAGCTCAAGATTTACCAATCCATTTCGACGCGTGGCTCGTCAATCGCTCGGCGCCTCATGCCGCCGCCGGCGGCGGTTCGTCGACAGCGAACGTGCCGGTGACCGGTGCGGCAACCACGTGGCAGATTCTAGAAATCACGGACGCCAAGTCGGAAGCAGGCGTGCCGCTCGCCCCATTGGAAGACGGCTCACTGCTGGCCGGCGGCAAAGCCGCGGATAAGGACACGTACACCTTCGTCGCGCGGACGCACCAAAGAAACATCACCGGCATCAGGCTGGAAGCCTTGGTCGACGACACGCTTCCCAAGCACGGGCCCGGCCGCGCAGCCAACGGCAACTTTGCGCTTTCCGACGTTCAGATCACCGCCGCCCCGCAAGGGAGCGAGAAGGATGCCGCGCCGGTGAAGCTGGCGGCGGCGCGGGCGACATTCGAGCAGCCCAACCTGCCCGTCGCCGCGGCGATCGACGAGGACAAGAAATCGGCGTGGGCCGTCGATGGCCAGATCGGCAAGGATCAGGCGGCGGCTGTTGAATTCGCGGCGCCGGTCGGGTTCGATTCCGGCACGGTCTTTACGATCACGCTGCGATTCGAAAACAACGCCGGGCACTCGATCGGTCGGCCGCGCATCGCCCTGACCACGTCGCCGACGCCCCCGGCACTCGATGCGCCGAGCGAGCGACAGAATGCCGCCGAGATTGCCGCGCTGCTCGCGCAGCCGGGTGCGGCGGACGCAAAAGCACGTGAAGCGATGCTCCGTTGGTATCGGCCCCTGGACGACGGATGGCGCGAACGCAACCGCTCCGTTCTTGAACATTCCGCGAAAGCACCGCAGCCGACATTGACCAAGGTGTTGATCACGAGCGAAGGCCTGCCCGCCGTGCGACTGCACACGCAGGGAGACGATTTCCTCAAGGAGACGCACTTCCTCGAGCGCGGCGATCCGAATCGCAAGAAGGACGTAGCCACGCAAAGCTTCTTGCAGGTCTTGATGACCTCGGCCGATGGCGAGCGCGCCTGGCAAACGCCTCCGCCCGCGGGCTGGCGCACGTCGTACCGGCGCCGGGCACTGGCGGAATGGATCACCGACCGCGAGCATGGCGCGGGAACGCTTTTGGCCCGCGTGATCGTCAACCGGCTCTGGCAGCATCATTTGGGACGCGGCATCGTGGCCACGCCGAGCGACTTTGGCACACAAGGCGCGCGGCCCACGCATCCCGAGCTGTTGGATTACCTGGCGGCCGAGTTGATCGCCAACGATTGGCGGCTGAAGCCCATTCACCGCCTGATCATGCAGAGCGCCGTGTACATGCAGGGCTCCGCCGCGGACGAATCGCGTGCCAAGATCGATCCCGACAACAACCTGTTGTGGCGGCGGCCGCGGGCACGGCTCGAGGCCGAGGTGATTCGCGATTGCATCCTGGCCGCCGGCGGCATGCTGGACGAGCGCATGTTCGGACCCGGCACGCTCGATGACAATCAATTGCGTCGCAGCATTTATTTCACCGTCAAGCGCAGCAAGCTGGTACCGATGATGATGCTTTTCGACGCGCCCGACGGCTTGCAAGCGATCAGCGCGCGCTCCAGCACCACGATCGCGCCGCAGGCCTTGCTACTCTTGAACAATCGCCAGGTGCGCGAAGCAGCGCGACATTTCGCGGCCCGCGTCACGGATCCGGCCGCCGCGGATTCCGATTCCTGGACGGAACCAATACGCCGCGCCTATCTGATCGCGCTGTCGAGAACGCCCAGCGATGCGGAAGTGGCCGACGCCGTACAGTTTCTGGATGAACAGTCGCAGTTATACGCCGCCGACGGAAAGGCCGATCGGCGCTTGGCAGCGCTCGCCGATTTTTGTCAGGTGCTGTTCGGACTGAACGAGTTTGTGTACGCGGATTGAAGGGTGCGAATTTTCACGATCAAGCTTTATGGATGAAACCCCTCTCCCTCCGGGAGAGGGAAGGGTGAGGGTCAAACCGTTCACTAAAAATCAACTCGCGCGTAGTGCCAAGCGTTACCCTCCCCTGACCTCCCTGGCATACAGGGGAATTAGAAGAGAGCCACCGAAATGGAAAAACTTTTTGCTACGCCGGCACCGCACTATCCCGATCGGCGCGAATTTCTCCGCCGCACCGGCAATGGCTTCGGCCTGATGGCGCTCGCGTCGCTGTTGGGCGATGACGTGCTGCGATCAAACCCGCGTTGCGGCGCCGCCTTCGCCAACACACCGTCGTTGAATCCGCTCGCGTCGCGGCCAGCCCATTTCCCGGCCAAGGCGCAAAACGTGATCTGGCTCTTCATGAACGGCGGCCCCAGCCAGGTCGACACCTGGCAGTACAAGCCAGAGCTGGAAAAGTGGGACGGCAAGGAACTCCCCGGCTTCGACAAGAACACGGGCTTCTTCGTCGAACAGGTGGGCCCACTGATGAAGTCGCCTTTCAAGTTCGCGCAGCACGGCAAGTCCGGCGCCTGGGTCTCGGAAATCTTTCCACGCATGGCCGAGCACGTCGACGATATGGCGTTCCTGCACGGCTGCTTTACCGAAACCAACAATCACTCCCCTGCCCTGTTCCAGGTGAACACCGGTTTCAGCCGCATGGGCTTTCCCAGCGTGGGCGCTTGGGTGACCTACGGGTTGGGCAGCGTCAGCCAGAACCTGCCCGCCTTCGTCGTGATGTACGACACGCTCGGCCGCGGCCTGCCCAAGGGCTATGCGCAGAACTGGGGCGCCGGCTTCCTGCCCGGTATCTTCCAGGGAACCGCGCTCAATGCGCAGGGCGCGCCGATCGACAACCTGGCCCGCGCCGAAGGGATGACCGAGGCCGAGCAGCAGAACCAACTGGCACTGCTCAACCGCTTGAATCGCCGCCAACAAGAGCAGCATCCGGGCGAAGCTGAATTTGCCGCGCGGATCGAAAGCTTCGAGCTGGGCTACCGCATGCAGATGGCCGCGCCCGAGGCGCTGGACGTCGACAGCGAGCCGGAGTCGATCAAGCAGCTCTATGGCCTCGACAATCCCAAGTGCAAGCATTTCAGCCGGCAATGCCTGATCGCGCGGCGGATGATCGAGCGCGGGGTCCGCTTCGTTCAGATTTACTCAGGCGGCACCGAAAACGAGAAAAGCTGGGACGGCCACACCAACATCGCCGACAATCATCGCGGCTTCGCGGCCGAGACCGATACGCCGATCGCGGCGCTGTTGGCCGATCTCAAGCAGCGCGGACTGATGGAATCGACGCTCGTGGTTTGGAACGGCGAATTCGGCCGCCTGCCGATCGTGCAAAAAGGAGGTACCGGCCGCGATCACAATCCGCACGCTTTTACCACGTGGATGGCCGGCGCCGGTGTCCGCGGCGGCGTGCACCACGGCGATACCGATGATTTCGGTCACAAAGCAGTCGCCGGCCGTGTCAGCATCAACGACCTGCACGCCACGATGCTGCACCTGTTGGGCATCGATCACAAGCGATTGACGTATCATTTCAATGGCCGCGACTTTCGCCTGACCGACGTGGCCGGCGAAGTCGTGCGCGAGATCCTGGCATAAACCGATGCTCCCACCCCGCGACAGCTTCTGTGCCAGCCGGCAGCGGCCGCTCGCGGCGGATCTTGCCGGCGCAAGCGCGGCGCATCTTCCGCGGCGCGATTTTCTCTGGCAACTCGGTGGCGGATTGGGCGGGATCGCGCTCGCGCAGCTCTTGGGCCAGGAGGGGCTTTTGGCCGCCGACGCGCCTGCAAACGATGCTGAGCACGCTCGCGCCGATCTTAACGGCGGATTGCACCATCGCGCCCGGGCCAAACGCGTGGTGCAGCTTTTCATGTCGGGCGCCGCCAGCCAGTGCGATACGTTCGATTACAAGCCGGAACTCTTGCGCCGCAACGGCCAACCCTTCGACCCCGGCGAAAAAGTCGAACTGTTTCAGAGCGACCCGGGCCTGTGCATGCAAAGCCCTTGGGCGTGGCGGCAGTACGGCCAGTGCGGCAAATGGATCAGCGACCTGGTGCCGCACCTGGCCAGGTGCGTCGACGACATCGCGTTCATTCACTCGATGGTGTCGAAATCGAACGTCCACGGGCCGGCCACGTTCATGCAGAATTCGGGCTTCGTGCTGCCGGGCTTTCCCGCCTTTGGCGCGTGGCTCAGCTACGGCCTGGGGAGCATGACGGGCGACCTGCCGACGTTCGTTGTGCTGCCCGACGGGCGCGGCTTCGCACCGAACGGGCCGGGCAATTGGACGGCCGGTTTCCTGCCGGCCACGCATCAGGGAACGATGATCCGGCCGGCGGCCGCGAACCCGATCGCCGATTTGTTTCCACCGGCCGCCGCGAAATTCATCAATCGCGCGAGCGAAGCGGCCGGGCTGGCGGTGCTCGGCGAACTGAACCGCGCGCACGAAGCGGCGCGGCCAGGCGATTCACAGCTCGAAGCGCGCATCCGCTCGTACGAACTGGCGGCACAATTGCAGACGAGTGCCCCCGAAGTGCTCGATCTCTCGAAAGAGAATGCCCGCACGGTTGACGAGTACGGTTTGAACGACCCCGTCACCGAGGATTTTGGCCGCAACTGCCTGGTGGCGCGACGCCTGCTCGAGCGCGGCGTGCGTTTCGTACAGGTATGGAGCGGGGCAGACAACGGCTTCCCGCGCCGCAACTGGGATTCGCACGAAGACATCGCCCGCGATCATGCCACGATGGGGCGCAGCATGGACCAGCCGGCCGCGGCCTTGCTCACGGACCTGAAACGTTGCGGCCTGCTCGACGACACGCTCGTGATGTGGACCACCGAGTTCGGCCGCATGCCATGCAGCCAGGGAACCAAGGGGCGCGACCACAACCCGTTCACGTTCACCAGTTGGCTGGCCGGTGGCGGCGTCCGCGGCGGCACTACTTACGGCGCAAGCGACCAGTGGTCGTACAAGGCCCTGGAAAACCCCACCTACTGCTACGACGTACACGCCACGATGCTGCACCTGTTGGGCATCGACCACACCAGGCTGACGTATCGCCACAACGGCATCGACCGGCGCCTGACCGATGTACATGGGAGGGTCATTGCCGCGATTATGTCGTAGAATGCAGCCCCAACGGTATCGCATTCTCGGTTCGATTATATCGTCGCTCCATTTCCACTCAGCTGCCGCAGGGAGACGCGTCTCATGCACGATTCCACATCCTTTTCGACTTCGCGTCTTTCGCGCCGCGGTTTCGTCGCCGCTGGTACCGCCGCCGCGGGCGCGATCGCCGGGAGCAGCCTGCTCCAGGCTCCCGCCACCGGAAAAGTCCTCGGCGCCAACGACCGCATTCAATTCGGCGTGATCGGCGTGGGCGGTATGGGCTCTGGCCACGTCGGCGACCTGGTCGGCCGCGCCGAGCGCGACAATATCCGCTGCGTCGCCGTGTGCGACGTCTATCAGAAGCGGTTGAATCACAATCGCGAGCGTTGCGGGGGCGAGGGCTTTACCGACTATCGGAAACTGCTCGACAGCAAAGATATCGACGCCGTGATCATCGCCACGCCCGACCATTGGCATTCCAAGCAGGCGATCGACGCCATGGAGGCCGGCAAGGACGTGTATCTGCAAAAGCCGATGACGCTGACCATCGAGCAAGCCCTGGAAGTGCGCGATGCTGCCAAGAGGCTGAAGAAGAAGCTACAAGTGGGCACACAGTACGCCTCGGAGCCCGAGACCTGGGCCGCGCGCCAGGCCATCGCCGACGGACGCATCGGCAAGGTCGTCTGGTCGCAAAACGGCTATTGCCGCAACAGTCGCGATGGCGAATTCAACTGGCCCATCGATGCCGCCGCCGGCCCCGAGGCAACGGGCGAAAACCACATCGACTGGGATATGTGGCTGGGGCACGAATTCGGTCGAGCCGCGAAGATTCCCTGGAACGCCGAACACTTTTTCCGCTTCCGCAAATATTGGGCTTACAACGGCGGCGTGGCCACCGACCTCTTGTATCACGCGCTCGCTCCGCTGGTGATCGCGGTCGCCGGCCCCAAGGGTGAATACCCGAAGAAAGTCGTGGCGGGCGGCGGCCTGTACGTGCAAAAGGACGGCCGCGACATTCCCGACAGTCATTTCATGCTGATCGAATACCCCAGCGAGCACACGATCTTCCTTGCCAGCGTGATGACCAACGACAACGGCATCCCGCGCGTCATTCGCGGGCAGCAAGGCACGATCGAATTCGGTGGTGGGCTGAAACTGCGCGGCCAGGGGGCCTGGAAGCAGGAATTCTCGGCAGCCAACGGCGGCCAGATGGAAGCCACGATTCCCGCCGAGCCGCGCCGCGACCACGTGGGAAACTTCATCGACGCCGTGCGCGGCCAGGCAGAATTGACCTGCAACGAGGACGTCGGCTGCGCCCTGATGGTCGCCATCAAGATGGGCGAAGATGCCTATCGCGAGAACAAGGTCCTGCTGTGGGACGCCGGCAAAGAGCGCGTGGTGCCGGCGTGATTAACTCTGTTTGAAATCGCCGCTCTCGAAATGAGGCGGATCAGCGAGCAGATACCCCCCTTGTTGCAAGATACATGGGCAGGGTGAGGGGTGAAACTTTCACCAAGAATCGGCTGACGAATCAAGAGAACCGCATGCACGGCTCTTGGCTGGTATCGAGTCGCGCGGAGCCGGTAGCCGTCATCCTCCCCTAGCCCCTCCCTGACAGGGAGGGGGAGTTCTACACGTCGCCCGCATCCTGAATGTCCGCTAGCGCTCGGTACTTGCCGCTGAAGTAGAGCAGCGGCTTTCCGTCGCGCGCTTCGCCCGCCACGATTTCGCCGACGAAAATATCGTGGTCGCCGCCGGGCAGAATTTCCGTCACGCGGCAATCGACGTAGCCCAGCGTGCCCGTCAGGATCGGCGCGCCGGACGCGCCGATGGTGAAGTCGACGTCCGTGAAATCCTTGGGCCCGGGCGTCGCGAACTTCTGCGACAAATGCTCCTGCTCGGCAGCCAGAATGTTCATGGCGTAAATCCGATCGCGCATGAGATACTCGTGGGAGTGCGCTCGCTTCTCGACGGCCACGAGCACCAGCGGCGGATTGAGCGATAGCGACGCCACAGCATTGGCCGTCAGGCCGGAATAGTTGCCGTCGCGTCCGGTCGTGACCACCGTCACGCCGGTGGCGAAGCGTCCCATGATCGTCCGCTGCAGCTTTGAATCGAAAGGCACCAGAAACCTCCCGGCCAAGGAAAATCGAAACTCAAGGCAGCCCGCCACGATAGGTTTGCCCACGGCGCGCGTCAACCGCGTCGGCGGCCAGCTGCTGGCGGCGCCATGGCGCCGCGACTATAACCGGCGGTGATCGGATTCGCGTGCGGTCGCTTGCGCGCAGACTTGACGGAGTTTATCAACATGCCGATTCGCTTCTCTTTTCTGTTGGCCGTCGGTTGTGCTTTTGCATGGTCGGCGCTCCTCGCCGCGCCGTGCCCTGCCGCGGAAGACGCCCGGCCCGCCAAGTTGAACGTCCTTTTCATCGCTTCCGACGATCTGAACAATCGGCTCGGCTGCTATGGCGATACGATGGTCCGATCACCAAATATCGACCGGTTGGCGGCGCGCGGCATGCGCTTCGATCGTGCCTATTGCCAGTTCCCCCTGTGCAATCCCAGCCGGGCGTCGTTCCTGACGGGCTTGCGTCCTGACACGACCGGCGTGCGCGAAAATCAAACCCATTTCCGCAAAAACGTGCCCGACGCCGTCACGCTGCCCGAGTTGTTTCGCAAGCACGGCTATTACGTGGCCCGCGTCGGCAAGCTGTATCACTACGGCGTGCCCGGCCAGATCGGCACGAGCGGGCTGGATGATCCTCAGTCGTGGCAGGAAGTCGTCAATCCGCGCGGCCGCGATAAGGACGACGAGGACAAGATCTTCACGATCAAGCCGGGCTCAGGCTTCGGCGCCACGCTCTCCTGGCTAGCGGCCGACGGCGAAGACACCGAACAGACCGACGGTCGGGGCGCCACGGCGGCGATCGAGCTCTTGGAAAAACATGCCGGCGAGCCCTTCTTCCTGGCCGTCGGTTTCTATCGCCCGCACACGCCGTACGTCGCGCCGAAACCGTACTTCAGCTTGTATCCGCTTGAGAACATCATGCTGTCTGACGGTCCCAGCGACGACCGCGCCGACATTCCCAGCCTGGCGCTGACCGTGAAACCACCCAACTACGGCCTGAGCGAAGAATTACAGCGCCAGGCGATCGAAGCTTACGCCGCGTCGATCACTTTCATGGACGCGCAGGTCGGCCGCCTGCTCGACGCCCTCGATCGACTGAAACTCTCGGACCGCACCGTCGTCGTCTTCATGAGCGACCACGGCTACCACCTGGGCGAACATGGGCTGTGGCAGAAAATGACCCTGTTCGAAGAATCGTGCCGCGTGCCGCTCGTGATCAGCGCGCCCGGCATGAAGGCGGCCGGCCAATCGTCGTCGCGGCTCGTGGAATCCGTCGACGTTTATCCGACCGTCGCCGATCTGTGCGGCCTGCCGGCGCCAACTCAGCTCGAAGGGCGCAGCCTGCGGCCCCTCTTGGATGATCCGGCGCAGCCTTGGAAGAAAGCTGCCTTCACGCAGGTACGTCGTGGCGAAGGAGTGCTGGGCCGGTCGGTGCGCAGCGAGCGTTTTCGCTACACCGAGTGGGACGAAGGACGCCAAGGCGCCGAGCTGTACGATCACGACAGCGATCCGCACGAGTACCGCAACCTCGTTAAGGATGACGCTCACGCGGAAACAGTGCGTGAACATCAGGTGCTACTGCACGCAGCCAAGCCATAAGCGATTCGTCCGGCATGGCACTGGTGATCGTAACGTGGGCAGACCCGGGAGCCGTTCGACGCGCGGCTTGATTGCGCGAACTCCTTTGGTCTCCACGTACGCGCGATGCCCCCCGTATGGACGGACATCGTCGAACCTTTGCGCTTCCTGTTGGCCCCAAGACTCGCGCCTGTAACATCTTTTTGAACTCGATTGCCGGTTCGGTGCTTACCACCCCTTGGCATGAGGTCTAGGCTTGCCTATAGATGGCGGCGGCGCTCAGAATTCAGAATTACGAGCAACATTAACGGGGGCGTGGCTCGATGGCAGGCCGCGACGGGCATGGAGATTTTGCGAGTTCTGCTGCTGTCCGGCGATCGCGAATTCGCAAGTGCCTTTGCGTCGCTGGTGCGGGCGTTCGGCCACGAGGTCGAAGTCCACGACGACGAGCAGGTTGCCGGTGAGGCAGCGGCTGTCTTGCCGCCGGACGTCGTGTTCGTCGATCAGACCACATCGACAACCGACGGCAGCCAATTGTGTCGCCAGGTGCGCTCCGCCGCGATACGGTCGGCGCGCTTCGTTGCCGTAACCCTCGACAATTCCAGCGAAACGCTCGCTGCCTGCCGGGCAGCCGGCTTCGACTTCCGCTTTTCGAAGCCGCTGGTGGCCACCGAGCTCGAGCGGTTTCTCTCGGTTACCAAAGCCGACCCGACGTGAACGCCATCGGCAAAAGGAATGAATCGTCGGGCAGGCGGGAATCTTAGCGGCGCGGATTCACGCGCCCCTGCACCCGTAACGGCAGCCCCTGGATGCGGAGGAATCCCTCGGCGTCGGTCTGATTGTACGACCCGCCCCCCTCCATGCTGGCGATCCCCTCGTCGTACAAGCTGCGGGGGCTCGTGCGACTCGCGACGTCGATATTTCCCTTGTACAGGCTCAACGTCGCTTCGCCCGTCACGGGTCGCTGCGCCTGGCGAATAAACGCCAACAGCGCGTCAAACTTGGCGTGGTACCAGAAGCCGTAATAGACCATCTCGGCCACTTCCGGCGCCAGCCGATCGCGTAAGTGCGTCAGGTCGCGGTCCAGTGTTAATTGCTCGACAACGCGGTGCGCGGCGTACAAGAGTGTCATGCCCGGAGCTTCGTACACGCCGCGGCTTTTCATGCCCACAAAGCGATTTTCGACCATGTCGATCCGCCCCACGCCGTTGCGGCCACCGATCTTGTTCAGCTCCGAAACGATCTCGAAGGCGTTCAACTTCTTGCCGTTCACCGAGATCGGCACGCCGGAATCGAAGCCGATCGTCACGGCCTCGGTTTTGTCGGGCGCCATCTGAGGCGAAACCGTCATGCCGAAATCGACCAACTCCACGCCATGGACGGTCAGGTCCTCGAGCCGTCCCGCCTCGTAACTGATGTGCAGGCAGTTTTCGTCCGAACTGTAGGGCTTGGCGATCGAGGCCTTCACCGGAATATTCTTCTGCTCGCAGAAAGCGATCATTTCCGTTCGGCCCGGGAAGCGCTGCCGGTATTTTTCGATCCGCCAGGGAGCAATCACCTTGACCGCCGGATCGAGCGCCTCGGCCGCGAGTTGGAAGCGGCATTGGTCGTTCCCCTTGCCCGTTGCTCCGTGCGCGTACGCGTCGGCGCCTACTTCGCGGGCCACGGCCAGGCAGACCTTCGAAATCAGCGGCCGCGCAATCGACGTGCCCAGCAGGTACACCCCTTCGTACTTGGCCTGCCATTGCAGGACCGGGAAGGCGAAGTCGCGGCACAACTCCTCGCGGGCGTCAACGATACGGGCCGACTTGGCCCCACACTTGCGCGCCTTCTCGAGCACGGCCTGGCGATCCTCGCATGGCTGTCCCAGGTCGACGTACACACAATGCACGTCGTACCCTTCTTCCTGCAGCCATCCGAGAATCACCGACGTATCAAGTCCGCCGGAGTACGCAAGCACGCAACTAGGCATAAATGTCTCTTCAGACTCGATTTACCGCGGGGGCCGGACCCCTGCGTCGACAAAGGGACGAGCAAAACACAAGGGGCCATTTTGCGATTCGGGGTTCCAAGTGACAAGTGCCCCCCATCGCCGGTGTCTGGCCATCGGAACATGCACGAGCACCACGGCCAGCGCCCGGCGCGCCGGCGTCGGGATTCGATCAAGGACACGGGTGAACCGTCGCCGGTTCGTCGGACCATGCGATCGCGCCGCGTTGCCCACGTGCTAGGCCCACATTTCGAGCGCCGGCGGTTCGTCCGCCAAGCGCCAGCGACGTCCCGCCGATACGGTCAATTCGGTGCTGGGATCGATCCCCAAGGCGTGAAAGATGGTCGCAGCCAGCCGCGCAGGCGAGATCGGACGTTCGCTCGGATAGGCGCCGTACTTGTCGGTGGCGCCGTAATAAGTGCCGCCAGGCAATCCCGCCCCGGCCAATAGAACGGTGAAGGCATTCGGCCAGTGATCGCGTCCTGCGCCGGAGTTCACTTTCGGAGTACGGCCGAATTCGCCCGCCACGACGACCAACGTCTCGTCCAGCATGCCGCGCTGGTGCAGTTCTTCGAGCAACGCCGCGATGGCGGCGTCGGCCGGCGGGAGGCGATGGTCTTTCAAGATATTGAAATTATCCTTGTGGCTGTCCCAGGTGCAGTTCGGCTCCAGGATGCTCGACATGCAATTCACGTGGACCAGGCCCACGCCCGCCTCAATCAATCGTCGCGCCAGCAAGGTCGACTGCCCCAGTTGCGTGCGACCGTATCGGTCGCGCAGCGTGGCAGGTTCGGCGGCAATGTCGAACGCCTGACGCGACGTTCCTCCGGCGAGCAGGTTGAAGGCTTGCGCGTGGCAGCCGTTGAAGTCGATAATGGATGGATCGCGGCGAAGATCGGCGCGCACCTCGTTCAACGAAGTCAGTAGCGCACGCCGCGCAAGGATCTGCTCGCGATCCACCGTCGCGGCCAGCCCCAAATCCTTGGGTCGAAAATCCTCGCTGTTCGGATCCCCGCCGGGCACGAGCGGATCGAAGCGGCGGCCCAAAGCGCCCGCGTTCTGCCCCGAACGGAACTGGCCGTTGACGATCAAATACTGCGGCACCAGGACGTACGGCGGTGCCGGGCAGAGAGGCCTGGCAACTGCCGCCACCGACGACCCCAGGTGCGGATGATCTTCGCGCGTGCTGTTATCCGCCAGGTTCTGCGCGCGCGGATATTCCCGACCGGTGGTCATTTGGTAGGCGCCGCTGGGATGTCCCGTATCCGTGTGAGACATCGAGCGTACGACCAGCAGTTTGTCGGCCTGGCGCGCCAGTCGCGGCAGATGTTCGGCGAAGCGCATCCCCGGCACTACCGTGTCGATCGGTCGAAATTCGCCGCGGATTTCCACCGGGGCGTCGGGCTTCAGATCGAACGTATCGAGATGCGAGGGCCCACCTTTAAGCCAAATCAGGATGCAGCTCTTGGCGCGGCCGAAGGATGAAACTTCGTTCGGTGCCCGGGAATTCGCCCGCAACCGGCCGCGCAGCAGGTCAGCCAGGGAGAGACCAAATAGTGACGCTGTGCCGAAGGCCAGTGCCTGCCGGCGCGTGGGGCGCGGGATGTTTGCAGCGTAATCCGATCGCGGCATCGGCGGCAAACTCCAAAAAATCTCCTGACTAGGAAAACGCACACGATCCGCAGGACGCATAAGCGCATCCTGGTGGTTTGCCGATGGATCGTCAAGTAAATTCAAATGGCTGCGCTTCCATCGCAGGCCCGATAACTCGATCAGCATTGAACTTTTCATGGCCAAACCCACCGACATTCGCCTGCGGGAACTGAGCAGTTCGACCGAGCGATTCGCCTACCGCACGCCCATCAAGTTCGGCGGCCGCGTCGTCACCGATGCCGTGGTGCTCGACGTGCACTTGGACGTCGAAACCCGCGACGGCCGCCGGGCCCGCGGCACGGGATCAATGTCGCTGGGCAATGCCTGGGCGTGGCCCAGCGCAAAAGTCAGCGGCGAGGAGACGCTGCGCGCCGTCCAGCGCATGGCCGACTTGCTGCTGGCCGACGCGCAGACTTACAGCGACTTTGGTCATCCGCTGGAAATCACGCGCGACCTGGCCGCCGGGCATGCTCGCATTGCCGAGCAGGTGCGGCGCGAGCTATCGCTCGCCGAGCCGATGCCGCGGTTGCCGCAGCTCCTGGCCGCCAGCCCCCTCGAGGCAGCGATTCACGACGCCTTCGGCAAGGCGCTGGGCCAGAATTCCTACAACGTGCTGGGGCCGGAATTTGCCAATCGCGACCTGGCCGCTTATCTGACGCCCGCTTTCCAGGGCGAATACCTGGATCGTTATACGCTCCGCGCACCCAAGCCGCGGATGCCCCTTTATCATCTGGTCGGCGCACTGGATCCCTTGACCGACGCCGACGTCGTGCAGCGAATCAACGACGGATTGCCCGAGACGCTGCCGGAATGGATCGCGCACAACGGCTTGACGCATCTGAAGTTGAAGCTGGCCGGCGACGATCTGGCCTGGGATGTCGACCGGGTGGTGGCCATCGAGCGCGTGGCCTCGGCGGCGCAAGAAGCCCGCGGCTGCCGGGAGTGGAAGTATTCGCTCGATTTCAACGAGCGCTGCGCCAATGTCGATTACGTCCTCGATTTTCTGGCGAAGGTAGGTGAACGCTCGCCGAAAGCGCTCGACCGCGTGCAGTACATCGAGCAGCCTACGCATCGCGATCTGAAAGCGCACCCACACAATCGGATGCACGCCGCAGCGAAGATCAAGCCGGTGGTGATCGACGAATCGCTGGTGGATCTGGAGAGCCTGCTTTTATGCCGCGAGTTGGGTTATTCCGGCGTGGCGCTGAAAGCCTGCAAAGGTCACAGCGAAGCGCTACTGATGGGCGCGGCCGCGCAAAAGTTCGGCATGTTCCTGTGCGTGCAGGATCTCACCTGTCCGGGCCGATCGTTTCTGCACTCGGCCACCCTGTCGGCGCGTATTCCCACGATCGCGGCGATCGAAGGGAACTCCCGTCAGTACTGCCCGGCCGGCAATCGCGGCTGGGAAGATCGTTTTCCCGGCATGTTTCGCGTGACCGACGGCACGCTTGAAACGTCGGTCCTCGCCGGCCCCGGCTTGGGATACTAGGCGCCGCAATCCGCGGTTAGCCCGCGCTGATTATTTGCCCAACGCGGGGGCATTTTGTTGCCCGATCGCTGAGCAAGATCAACCTGCGTCGCGGGCGCCGGCAGCATAGTCTTTGTGCATGAAAAGTCCTAGCTTACGCCGCCGTAATGAGTTACGTCTTCACTGGCGGTTCGCGCACAAACAAACGGCACAACGCTTGCATTACCCCGCCATCGCCCATCCACACTGGACTCCATGGCGGGATGTCCACAGGCGGTTTGGCGGGGCGAACGGACTCTAACAATCAGCTTTTGGCCGCCTGTGTAAAGGAATCCTCTTCCATGAAATCGTCTGGGGTGTTGGTCGGCGAGTTGAACGACAGGGACCTGGAACGACGGATCGTCACGTCTCTCGCGACTCGGCAAATGCCAGGGCTGCGTCAGTTGCAAGTGGACGCCAACAACGGCACTGTCACACTTCGCGGCCGGGTGCGTAGCTTTTACGAGAAACAACTTTGCCAGAACGTTTGTCGCCATGTGGCGGGCGTCGTGCAGTTTGTCGACGCTGTGGTGGTGGCCTGAGCACGATTTTCAGCATCTTGTTCGTTGGACCGGTAGCGGCGTGTGAACTCACACTCTTGTGCGTCGGGGGGTCATCAAATGTCCGAACCTAAAAGCAACGAAAACGTGTCGCCCGCCTACATTCTGGCAGGACTGCTGGCCGCGGCTGCCGTGGCCATCATGTTGTAGGGCGAAGAGTTAGTGACCGCGCTGCGGTCGAGATCGGCGCTGCCGTCGGGCGATGCCGACGTAGCGAAAAAACGCGATTTCAACAGAACATTGGCGCCCGAAGCCGCTGGATTCAGACCCTGAGTCCCCCTTCGCCCCCCCTCATAGCGGCTTCGGGCGTCTCTTTTTCTCGTAGCGGCTTGTTGGCCGCTGTTTCTCCGCGATACCTCTGTCGCTGGCGGCATCCGTGCCCCCGGGTAGACTTGATTAAAGGGCACGTCCGAGCGTTGTCGCCGAACGGCGCAAAGCGGAGGCGACGGCGCCCAAATCCCAGAGGCGCATTTCACTCTGAACGACCATTCTGGCCAAACGACTATCCAGGGCTCGTCGTGGATTCGCTTTCCAGAACCTCGTCGCTAACCGCTTTCGTGGCCGCGGTGCTCGGCTTTCTGGCCATTGATACGTCGAGCGTCCGCGCCGACGTCGTGGTGCTCTCGAATCGGTCGACGGCGGCCGTGAAATTCGCGGCCGCCTGCGGCAGCGCCAAAGGGCAGGCGTACCAACTGGCGGCGGGCGATCTGCTGACATTGCGTTGTCGCCCGGCCGATCGGATTCGACTGGCGTACATGAGCGCGGGAGCCCGTCACGATTTTCAGCTGGCGCCCAACTCGATTTATTTCTTCCATAGGGCGCGGGAGGGGGAGAAGCTCGAACTCGAGCAGATTGCCCTTGGCGAACCGGGCGACGTCGTCGAGGCCGCCGGCGCCAAGACGCCGCCCACCCCGCGCAAGAACGCCGCCCCTCCCGCGGCCGAGCCGCCGCCACCAGCCAAGGTGAAAATCAAGATCCTCGTCGATGATGATGAAAAGGCCGTGCGCGCGGCTTGGGAGGAACGTCTGCGCAAGCGGATCGGCGACGCTTCGAAGATTTTCGAAAAATATGCCGGCGTCAAATTCGAGGTCGTCGCCTGCGACACTTGGGTGACGGACAATAAAGTGCAGGACTTCGAAGCGCAGTTGCGCGGATTCGAAGCCAACGTCGATCCCGCGCCCGCTGATATTGCCATCGGCTTCGCCAGCCAGTACACGCTGGTCACCGGCCGCACGCATCTCGGCGGCACGCGAGGGCCGTTGGCACGGCACATCATGCTGCGCGAGTGGTCGAAACACGTCTCCGAGCCCGAACGATTGGAACTGCTGGTCCACGAGTTGGGACATCATTTTGGAGCAGCGCACAGTCCCGAGCCGACCTCCGTCATGCGTCCCATCCTCGGTGACCGCAAATCGGTGGCCAAGCGCTTCCTGATCGTATTCGATCCGATCAATGCCCTGGCGATGAACCTGGTTGCCGAGGAGCTGCGCGACCATCACATCGAACGGTTCTATCAGGTCAGCCCGCGAACGCGCGACGCGTTGGTCTCGATTTACCTGACCTTGGGCAAGGCCTTCCCGGAAGACACTGCCGCCCGCACTTACCTGGCGACGCTGGGTGAAGATCCGCCCCTTGCTGCGAGTGCGGCCCACACCCCGGCCAAGACGTTTGTCGAGGGCGCTCAGCGCGTACGCGATGCGATCGTCAACGTGGCCGATCGCAATCGCCGGCTGTCGCGCACGTCGACCGACGGCAGCCAGGCACGGGCTACAGGTGACGCACTCACGGAAAAGTATGTCCGCACCGCCGCCTACGCCGCCATGCAATTACCGGTTGCCCAGCGGCCGAAAGCCTTCACGCTGGGATTGGCCGTAGCGCTTGGTGATACCGACATGTTCATGTCGAACAGTCTGACGCGGGATCTGCTGGCCAGCTTGGAAAACGGCCAACAGCGTGAGCGACGCCTGGACGTGATCGGCGCGCCGACCTTGTTGGGACGCAACGATCTGGCGCGGCATTACTTCTTCTCCGCCGCGATGGCGGCGTTATCGAGCGCGTCGATCGCCGAATCGGCGGGACTGTTGAAAGAGATGCGCGATGTTCAGGGGCAAAGCGGCTTCAGCTTTGCCGATATCGCGGCGGACCTGGCAGGCATCGCCCTGGCCGAATTCATCAAGACATCGGACGAAAAGCTGCCCGAGGTGGCGCGCGATTTTTCCTTCGCCAGGTACATGCCGCCGATCGACGGCCTGCGCGATGGGATGACCCAGGAGGAGTTCGTCGCCGAGTACGGCTCGACGTCGGACCCGCGCTTCAAGGAAGCGATGGAAGAAGTACGCCGCCGGGTCAAAGAGCTGCCGATCCATTCTGCGAAGGCCGCCAATTCCCAGCCTGCGGCCCAAGCGAATGGCCGGCGCTAAGTTATCAAATGTCCGAAATGCGCGGGTGCCACTGGTGGCTCGCCCACCAGTGCGGACGCGAGCGCTGAAA
The DNA here is from genome assembly GCA_035546535.1 of Pirellulales bacterium. Classification (NCBI taxonomy): domain Bacteria; kingdom Pseudomonadati; phylum Planctomycetota; class Planctomycetia; order Pirellulales; species Pirellulales bacterium. The sequence goes on from DASZWQ010000087.1 coordinate 21,207, forward strand.
ACGAGAGTCGGTCGCTAGCCGACCTGCCCGTACACGATCTTGCCATCAAGGATGGTCGCGCGCATCTGCAGCCCGTTGTTGCTTCCGGCCCTCGGACCGCTGGTTGTCGCCGGTCGATCCTTACCCGCCTTCGCCACCAAATCTTCCGGGAGGTCGAACAGTACCAGATCCGCCGCCGCGCCTGGCCTTAATTCAGGCATCGATAGTCCGAGAAGTTCGCTCGGCGTACGCGACGCCATGTCCACGGCCGTCTTCAGTTCGACACCGGCGAACCGTATGACATTCGCCACGCCGACACCAATCGGCAGGCTGGCACCGGCCAGCAGTTGATCCTGGCCGGCGATCACGAGCCGGCCGTCGGGCAGGATTTCCAACTCGCAGCCGCTACTTGTGTAGCGCCCGACCGGCAGGCCCGCCAGGCCCGATACGTCGCTGACGAGCAGGCAGCGCGCCGGCGACTTTGCGCGCACGAAAGTCTTCACAACCTCGGGGGGCAGATGATGGCCGTCGACGATCAGGCTGGCGAACAACCGATCTTCGGCCAATTGATCCCAAATGTAATTCGGGTGCCGCCGCAGCATGCGATGGGCCCCGTTTCCCAGGTGCGTGCTCAAGCGGGCGCCGGCGTCGACGGCCGCGCGAATCTGTGCGCCGCTCGCGCCCGTGTGACCGATCGAAACGACCACTCCCGCGGCCACCACTTGCGCAATGAACCGCGGCGCTTCATCGAACTCGGGTGACATCGTGAGCAGACGCACGCGTCCGCCCGCAGCTTCCTGCCAGGCCTGAAATTCCGCGAAGTCGGGGCGCCGGCAATGTTCGGCCGGGTGCGCGCCGCGCGGCCCGTCCTCGGTCGAAAAATACGGCCCTTCCAGATGGATGCCCGCCACGGCTCGAGCAACGTCGGGCCAGCGCTCGCAGGCGGCAGCGATTGCCGCCACGCCGTGCCGCATGACGGCAAAGCTTTGTGTCGTGAGCGTCGGACAAACGCGCGTCACGCCAAACGCGAAATGCCGCCGCACGATTTCCGTCACGCGCTCGGGCGACAAATCCAGCGAGCTGAACTCCTGCCCGCCGTAGCCGTTGATTTGAATGTCGACGAGCCCCGGCGCGAGCCAGGGCACCGTTCGCGCCTCGGCGGCCGAGCTCGACGTGATGGTCGTAAGGCCCGCGATCCGCCCCTGGGCGATCGCGACGCGCGCCAGCTCACCGGTATCAAAACGGCGGGCCTGGAAAGAGAACGCGTCGGACATGGCGGCTCGGTGGCAATAGGTAAATGTCGCAATTAATTGGGACGACGCCGGACTTTTCGTGACCTGTCGAAAGCGCGCTGAAGGAATGTCGTTCCGCGTTAGCTACTCGGGCACGTTCATCGTTGCATCCTTTAGAGCAACGAAAAGCTCCTCGTCGTAGAGTTCTGATCCATCTACGGTTTTTGCGTCTAGGCGTTTACGTGCTTCCGCTACCGCCAAATGAATGGCGATGCGCTGACGAAGAAACGTCGCGAGGAGGTGATTAGTCAGTTCCTGGATTGGGACTGTCCAGTTCGCTCGCACACGTTGAATCAGCCCGGAATCGAACCCAGGATCCTGCCATGGACCATGAATGTCGGCCGCGCTCTTACGATTGGGAGGCACGAATTGTGGTATGTCGCTCATATCACAATTATGCAATGCCCAGGGTCCGTCGGAAATGAACCTTCCCTACGCCAGAGCCTGTTCCAGGTCGGCGATCAGGTCCTTCACGTCCTCGACGCCGACCGACAGCCGGACCAGGCCGTCGTCGATGCCCAACGCCGCGCGCTTGTCGGCCGGAATCGTGGCGTGCGTCATCAGGGCCGGGTGCTCGATCAGGCTTTCGACCCCTCCCAGGCTCTCGGCCAGCGTGAAAATCTGGCAGCGTTCCAGCATCCGCCGGGCACGCGGCACACCGCCGGCCACCACGGCCGAGATCATGCCGCCAAAGCCGTGCATCTGTCGTTGGGCCAGTCCGTGTTGCGGATGCGTGGGCAAGCCCGGGTAGTGAACCAGCTTCACATCAGAGCGCGCGGCCAGCCACTCGGCGATCATCTGCGCGTTGGCGCAATGCCGCTCCATGCGCAGGGCCAGTGTTTTCAATCCTCGCAGCGCGAGAAAACTGTCAAACGGCCCGGCAATGGCGCCGACTGCATTTTGCAGAAACGCCAGGCGCTCGGCCAACGCCGCATTTTCTCCGACGATCGCCGCTCCACCGATCACGTCCGAATGGCCGTTGAGGTATTTCGTTACCGAGTGTACGACGATATCAAAGCCCATCGCCAGAGGTCGCTGCACGTAGGGAGTAGCGAACGTGTTATCGGCCACGCTGATGATATTCCGCTCGCGCGCCAACGCCGCCACGGCCCTCAGATCCGTCAGCTTCAACAGCGGATTCGACGGGCTTTCGATCCAGATCATCCGCGTGTTGGGGCGGATCGCGGCGCGAAAGCTTTCCAGCTTCGTCGGGTCGACGAAGCTGAAGTCGAGGTTCGCCGATTTTTTCCGCACGCGCTCGAACAGGCGAAACGTTCCACCGTAAATGTCGTCGCACACCAGGACGTGCGATCCGTGGTCCAGCAGTTCGAGCACCGTGGCAATCGCCGCCAGGCCCGAGGCGAATGCAAACGCCTGCCGGCCGTCTTCCAGATCGGCCAGGCAGCGCTCGAAGGCAAATCGCGTGGGATTATGGCTGCGCCCGTAATCGAACCCCTTGTGTACGCCCGGCGATTGTTGCGCGTAGGTGCTTGTGGCGTAGATCGGCGTCATCACGGCGCCGGTCGTGGGATCGGGCGATTGTCCGGCGTGGATCGTGCGCGTGGCGAAGGCGGCGCGCGCGACGGGCGGTTCCGGCTTCTCTTCCGGATAGGGAGCGACGCCCGCCCGATTCCAAACCGTGACCGGCCAGGTCGCTACGCTCGAAAAAAAATCGCTGACGGTGCTCATGAATCAGTCCTGTTGGCAGTCCTGGGTATAGTTTTAGGCGCGTGCTACGCCGCCCGGCGTTCGCGACGAAGGTAGTTCAGCAAGTCGACGCGCGTGATCAAGCCGTGGAATTCGCCGTTGTCGGCGACGATGGCTACCTTGCCGGCGTGCAGAATCGCCAGCAGGTCATGCACGTTGGCATGGCTCGAGACGGTTTCGAGCCGCGTCGTCATCCGCGCGCGGCAAGGATGGCGAAAGGCATCCACGTCGGTCGACGCCGCCAAGAGCAAGTCCGATTCGTCGAGAATGCCGACGATCCGCTTCTCGTCGATGACGGGCAATTGCGAAATGTCGTACATCCGCATGCGTTGATAGGCGATCGCCAGCGGCTCATCGGGCGAAACGCTCACCACGGCACCGTCAGCAAACCGTCGCGAGATCACGTCGCGCAGGTCGCCAAGCGGTTGCGATTTGGCAAAGCCGTGATCGGCCATCCAGTAGTCATTGAACATTTTCGACAGGTACTTGTTGCCCGAGTCGCATACGAACGTCACGACACGCTTGGGCTTAGTCTGCGCGCGACAGTATCGAATGGCCGCGGCCACGAGCGTGCCCGAACTGGAGCCGGCCAGGATCCCCTCTTTGCGCAACAGATCGCGCGCCGTGGTCAGGCTCTCGGTGTCGGTAATCGTAAACGCGCTGCGCACGCGCGAAAGATCGACGATCGGCGGAATGAAGTCCTCGCCGATCCCCTCGACGACCCACGAGCCTGCTTCGCCGATGAAGCCGGTGCGAATGAATTCGGCCAGCACCGAACCGGCCGGGTCGGCCAGCACCATTTCGACGTGCGGTGCATGTTCGGCAAAGAACCGGCTCAAGCCCGTGATCGTGCCGCCTGATCCTACGCCGCACACGACGGCATCGAGATCGTGGCCCGTCTGTTCCCAGATCTCGGGGCCGGTTGTTGTCTCGTGCGCAAGCGGGTTCGCTGGGTTATTGAATTGATTGATATAGAAGGCGCCGGGCGTCTCGTGCGTGATGCGCTCGGCGAGGTCCTGGTAATACTGCGGGTGACCGCGGCCGACGTCGCTGCGGGTCATGACGACTTCCGCGCCGAGTGCGCGCAAATGGAACACCTTCTCGCGGCTCATCTTGTCGGGAATCACCAGCACCAGGCGATAGCCCTTGCGCGCCGCGACCAGCGCCAGGCCCAGCCCGGTGTTGCCGGCCGTGGCTTCGACCAGCGTCGATCCCGGACCGATCTTGCCGTCGCGTTCGGCCGCCTCGATCATCGAGCGTCCGATGCGGTCCTTGATCGACCCGCCGGGATTATGGCTCTCGAGCTTGACCGATAGCTGACAGCAGCCGACGTCGAAGGTGCGCAGTTCCACCAAAGGCGTGTTGCCAATCAGGCTCAGAACGTCGACCGGCGCAAGGATGGTGCTCATGCTCGGGCTCGCCGAAAGGGCCTCGGTTCGGGGCGCACGGAATGTGCGCCCTGGGAAATGGGACAGCGTCGAGGAGGGCGAAGTGCCGCCAAAGCCAGCAGATTGGGCAGCCTCGCCCACGACCGCTGCAACTCTTATATCGAGCAGGGTCCGCCAATCGCATGAGGGGATCGGGCGGTTAAATGCCTGCCTGTGGAGATCGCAATTCTTGCCTTGTCGGCTTAGTTCACCATGTTGATTGTTGGGGTGGTCTTTCGGTTTCGGTTTAAGGCGTTTCGAAAAAAGGACTTGCGAAAAATTCGCCGGCTGCGATAGATTGACCCCCAGGAATTTTTGATCGGAGACGCCGACCCGGCAACGGGAGGCTCACTCACCAAACGTCGCGTCATCCCACTGGACCACCAGAGGACCGCGGGCGAGTTGCCGGCCGGCGCAGGCTGCAAGCGCCTGCTCTGCAGTTTGGCCGGCCGCTCTTTAGATGAAAGGAGTCTGAGATGTCCATGATGATGGTGGATCGTCCCCTCTCGATGTCTGGCATGGCGAGTTCGTCGATGCCCGGCATGCCCTCGATGGCCCCCGGTATGCCTTCGATGGCCATGGTTCCGCAGTGCAAGGTGAAGATGGAGAAGTGCGCCGGCGGTATCAAGATGAACTGCGTTTGCGACGACGAAGTGTCGTGCAGCACGCTGCAGAACATCTGCCGCATGTTGGCCGGTGGCATGTGCAGCTGCTGCTGCATGATGAACGGCATGGTCATGTGCCAATGCAATTTCGCCATGTGCAATTGCAAGTGTGAAATGACCAAGGACGGCGTCTGCATCACCTGCACCTCAGGTGACAAGGCATGCTGCGACATGCTGCAAGCATGCTGCGATTGCGTGTGCGCCTGCATGAAGTCGGGCTGCATGTGCTGCATTTGCATGGGCGGCATGCCCTGCTGCTGCTGCACCTGCTAGGGCGCATCGCTCTTCACGATGGCAATTCCAGCTGCCAAGCGGGCGGTCCCACATCACTATGTAGGGCCGCCCGTTTTCTTGCGCGGTGTGCGAATGCGAACACGGAATGCATCCGCAGATTTCACGGATGTATTAACGAAGAGTCACCCGCTCCCGCACGACTTCAGTAAGATCAGCCGCACGATTCCTCTAAAATCCGTGGAAGTCTGCGCAATTTGTGGACGGATACTTCCGCCTCCGCGCCGGCGCGCCCATTCAGGCGAGAAACGCCACCAATTGTGGTAGTATTTTGCGCATCGCGCGGGCGCGATGGCTGAGACAGCCCTTCACGGCTCCGCCCAGCTCGGCGAAGGTCCGGTGATACTCGGGGATCTCGAAGAGCGGATCGTAGCCAAAACCGGCCGTTCCGCGCGGCACGCGCAAGATGCGTCCGTGGCATTCTCCGCTGGCTTCCGCGACCACGTCGCCCGACGGGTTGGCAAGCACCGCCCAGCAAACATAATGGGCCGCGCGTCGCTCGGCGGGCACACCGGCCAACTCTTCCAGAAGCCGGGCGTTGTTCCTTTCATCGGTCGCCTCCGGCCCGGAATAGCGCGCGGAGAATATGCCGGGCGCTCCCTGAAGCGCGTCGACGGCCAGACCGCTATCTTCGCCCAAGACCCACGCATTGAGATGCGCCGCTTGCCGCTGCGCCTTGAGCCTCGCATTGGCGGCGAAGCTGTCGCCGTCCTCGACCACGGCAAGCGCCTGCGGGTAGTCGGCCAGCGTGCGCACCTCGATCCGCCATGGTGCCACGAGGTCGGCCAGTTCGAGCCCCTTCTTACGATTGTGCGTGCCCAATACGAGTGCGGTCATGGCGCGTCAGGATAGCAGTTTTCGCCGCCGCGCGTACCTTACCGCGCCGTGAGTGCCGGCCGTTCGTACTGGGCTGCCAACGAGCGCTTGGGCACTTCCACGAGCATCGGCTGGATGTCGAGCATGACGCCCGCCTCGACCTTCGGTTTGCCAAGTTGGGGCGCCGCCTGACCGGGAATGATTTTGCGTTCGGCGCCGAACGTTTCGATGATCGCGTGGGCTTGCGGATTGATCTCGATCTTGCCGTCGGCCCGTGGCGTGCCCACCGAATCGAAGCTGCCGATCGTCACCATGCTGGCGTAGCGGTCGTGGAATTCGTAGGCTTCGTATCCCTTTTCCCGCAGCGCCATGGTCACGCGATGCGCCTTGTCGGCAGCGTCGGCCAGTTGGCTTTCGAAGGGCTTCCCTTTCTTTTCGATCTCTTCGATCTGCTTTTGATCGATCACCACGCGGCCGGTGAACGTGGCCACTTTCACCGTGTACTTGCCAGGGCAGTCGAGCAAACAATATTTCACCGGCTCGTTCATTTCGAGCACCAGACGATCGATGCCCTTGGGCACGAAGTATTCATCCGGCAAGAGCGGGTTGGTGGTGATGAAGGCATTGCGCATCGGCCCGCGTTTTTTCTTCGGGCTGCTGTCGGCCAGCATCGCCTGCTGAATGGCGCGCATGGCGCCCAGCGTGCGGCTGTCAGGCTTGCCTTCCTTGGCGCGCTTTTGGATATCGAGGCAGTCCGGTTGGGCAAATTTGAGCTTCTCCAGCGTCTTCTGCGCGTGGCGGTCCTCGACGTCCGTGAAATCTCCGACCAGAACCGCGATCTCTCGCATTTCGTTCAATCGATAACGCACCTTGCGGTGCGCCGCGCCCGGCGACTTGTTCGATCCCTCAGCGCGATGATCGAAGGTCATGGTGTGCGTGTATGCGGGAAGCTTGTATTTGCTGCGCAACTCGTGTACCAGCTCGCGCGCCTGGTCTTCGGCGTAGGGCCCCGAGAAGGTGATGGCCATGATCGTCCACGGGCCATTGCGATCCGTGAGCGGATACGACTTCTCAGGATCCGCTTCCAAGCGGTGAAACAGATCCAGCTTGTTCCAGGGCGCCGCGGCCGAAGCGTACGAACCCAATAGAGCCAGCAACAACAGCCCCAGAAGCATCCCACGCTTCGACATGGCAACTCCTCGCGAAAGGCCCACGACTTCGACGTCCGCCGCGCGGCGCGCGGACAACGATGCAACTCAAATAATGATGAGTAGCAAACAGGGAATCAAAATCGCACGAACATGCTGGCCGGTGCGACGCGTGGTCGCCGGCGGGAAAGGTGGCGGAGTCTAACAAACGACTTTGTCAGGTTCCAGGTCGAAAACCCGGATGTCAGTGCGCCGGAAAGGCCTCGTTCTTCTTCCTAGTCGCCGCCGTTTTCTGCGGCGCCTCCTAAGTACGGCAAACTGGGGCTTCTGCACCTAAAGGCCGGCTTTGACTCGATTGATGAATTTGCGGGGCCGAGATTAGTGCAGAGACACCACGTCGATTGAGGAACTCCCCTCGTGAGTCGCTTACCGCGACCTCTGCTGTGCGTTCTGGGATTGGCGATCTCTTTATCGCCGCCCGTGCTAGCACAGCAGTCGCAGCAGCAGGCGCGCCGCGGCTTGCCGGCGCGGCCCGTCGTGCAACGGCTGACGGCGCCGGAAAGCAGCGCGGAGGTCGTGCCTGCACCCGCGGCCGGAGGCATTGCGATGCAAGGCCCGGCCGGCGCTTCGCTGAATCTCGATCAGGCCAGTGACCTGGCCGTGCGCAACAATCCCTTGCTGGCGCAAGCCCGCGCCCGCATCGATGCGAACATCGGCAAGGCCATCCAGGCCGGCATCTGGAACAATCCGCGCTGGGATACCAACAACCCGCAAGTGTTCGCCGGCAATCAAAGCCAATACAACGCGGGCTTCCAGCAAGAGGTGCCGGTGATGGGCAAGCTGCGGCTCGACCGGGCGGCTGCCACGCAGGACGTCTACCAAGCGCGGTTCGCTTACATACGGCAGCGGTTCGATCTATTGACCGCTGTGCGGCAACAGTTTTACCGCGTCCTGGCACAAGAGCGGCGCGTGGCGGTACTGCGCGAGCTGGTCGAAATCGCGACCCGCTCCCACCATGCCGCACAGCAGCGCGAAAAAGCCGGCGCGGTTGCCGAGACCGACGTGCTGCTGTTATTGATCGAATTGCAGCAGGCGCGCATCGCCTTGGAAAACGCGCAATTGATCCTCGTTGGAGCACGTCGCGCGCTGGCCGCGACGATGGGACTGCCGCGGTTGGAGATTTCCGACGCGCTTGGCGACCTGACCGCAAATCTGCCTGAATTCGAGGAAGGCGCCATGCGGCAGTTCGTCGCCACGCAGAATGCTGCCGTGCGCGAAGCGGAATTGCAGATCGTCCAGAACCGCATCTTGTTGCAGCGCGCGCAGGTCGAGCCGTATCCGAATATCTACACAGGTCCGGCGGTGGCCTGGGGGCCCAGTTCGAGCAGTAACGGCGGATCGGGCAGCCAGTTCTGGTACAACTTTCAATTCAATATTCCCACCTGGAATTTGAACCAGGGAGGCGTTCGCGCCGCCAACGCGAACATACGCGATGCGGTCGCATCCGTCGGCGTGCTGCAAAACGACCTTCTGCGTCAGGCTGCCGAGACACTGGCCGCCTACCGCGCGGCGCGCGATCGAGCACGTTACATAGGCGAGCAGATTCTTCCCACCGCCGAGCGCACGTTCCGCTTGATGCAGAACGCGTACGAGGTCGGACAGGTCGATGTGGCCCCGGTCTTGCAGGCGCAAAAAGCGCTCACCCAGGTGAATCTGGATTACGTCGAAGCGCTCGAGGCCGCCTGGACCAACGCGGCCGCTTTGGCGGGCTTGCTGCAGGTCGAGATCTTTCCCTAACGGCATTGTAATGAAACAACCGGCCACGCCGGTTGCGCCAATGTCACTTCGGCGCTCGCGCCCGAGAACATCTCGACGGATGGCTTCCGTAGCACAAGTGGCGAGGTATGAGGATATTGGGGTCGATGCGCGCGGCGCTGAATGTGGCATCAAGGAACGGCTGCAAACGCCGCGCGACACGTCTCAAGCCGCGCTTGACATTCGGCGGAAGCTTCAAGGATACTTCGATTTAGGGACTTTCTTCTGCGTCGCGCGTGGCGGCCATGATGCGCTCACTTCCGATTCGTAAAATCGTGCCTTGGGTTGTTGTCGGCGTGCCTCTGTTGCTCGTCGGCGCGATCGGCCTGCGCGGTTTCGAGAACTGGGAGAACCCGCCGCAGACCTTCGACCCCGAGCACGATCCGCAGGCGCTAGTCACACTCGCTCCCGGCCAGACCGACACGCTGCAATTCGCGCCCGACGCGCTGAAGAAGATGGGCTATCGCATGGCTACGGTCGAGGCCGCGCCGCCGCCGCCGCCGTTGCGATTACAAGGCCGGGTGGAACTGGACGCCGAAGCCACGGTGCGGGTGAAGCCGCGCTTCGCCGGTAAGGTTGTAGAGACTGGCCCGTTCGAAGATGGACCACCTGGCGAGCCGCCTCGCACGCTGCGTTACGGTGATCACGTTCACAAGGACCAGGTGCTGGCCGTGATCTGGAGCACCGAAGTCGGCGCCAAGAAGAGCGATCTGGTCGACGCGCTCTCGAAACTTCACACGAACAAGGAAATCCTCGAACGGTTGCAAAGCGCCGAACAAGGGGCGATTGCCCAGCGGGCCATCATCGACGCCACGCGCGAGTACCAGCAGGCGGTCGTGGCCGTCCAAGACGCCAGGCGGACGTTGCTCTCTTGGGGGCTGTTGGAGAAGGACCTCGAGGCCGTTTATCGCGAGGCCAAAAAGCTCGAAAAGAAGAAACCCCAGGGCGGTGACCGGGAGGTCGAACTACCGGCCGAACCCGGGGACCTGGCCGTGGAAAAAAGCTGGGCCAATACCGAGCTGCGATCGCCGATCGACGGCCAGATTTTCGAAAAGAATTTCAACGCCGGCGACATCGTCGACCCGTCCGACGACTTGTACAAGATCGCCGACAATAGCCACGTGCGCATTTACGCGCGGGTCTATGAAGAAGATCTGCCGACGCTCCGCCACCTGAAGCCCGAAAAACGTCGCTGGAAGATCGATCTCGTTTCCGATCCGTTCGATGAGCCGATTTCCGGAACCTTCGAGCTGGTGGCCGGCATCATCGACCCGGCGGACCACACGGGTACCGTAATGGGCATGCTCGACAACAAGAGCGGGCGGATGAATCTCGGGCAATTCGTCACCGCCAATATCGCCCTGGACGCCGATCCAGGCATGGTGGCCGTTCCCGCCAAGGCGGTGATCGAAGATGGCAGCCTGGCCGCGTTGTTCGTGCAGGACAATCACCACCCCGACGATTTCACGCGCCGCCTGGTGGCGATCACCAGCCGCCTTCCCGGCAAAGTTTGCATTCGCAGCGAACCGAATGAGGCCGAGCGGGCCGCCGGCGCTTCGTCGCTGAAAATCGGCGAGCGCGTTATCGCCTCGGGCGTACCTGAGTTGAATGCCGAGTTGGCCGTCCTCAAGGCCTCGCAACCACAGGTGCAAGCCCAGGCTCCGCATCCGTTGAACGGGCTGCTGCGGCCGGCCAGCGAGTAAAGGATTACATCTCGTTCAGCAATTGCCACGCGGTGGGAAACCAGTCGCCAGACGGCGCGACTGACCCGCGCCGCCCTGCGTAGAAACAGGAGAACGCGCCCCGGGGTTTCTCTTGCGATCCTACGTCCCTCGCCTTTCAGACAATCGAACATCACCAGGGAATGAACCTGATCGCAAGTTGCTTGCGCCAGGTTAACCGCCATGGTAGCCAAACTCGTCCAATGGGCCCTCAATAGCCCCGTGGTGGTGCTCCTGGTGGCCGTTGCGCTCATGCTGGTGGGCGGTTATGCGTTCACGCACGTGAACGTCGAGGCTTATCCTGATCCCGCGCCAGCCATCGTCGAGGTCGTCGCTCAGTACCCGGGCGCCAGCGCCGAGGAAATCGAACGTCAGGTGACGATTCCGCTTGAAGTCGCCCTGGCCGGCATCCCCGGCTTGAAGTACACGCGCGCGAAATCGATGTTCGGCCTGTCGCACTTGCGCAACCAGTTCGAGTACGGCGTGGATTATGAATACGCCCGGCAGCAGGTCATCAACCGCCTGCAATCGGTCGACTTGCCGCCGGGCGTTACGCCGCAGATTTCGCCGGCGTCGCCTATCGGCGAGATCGTCCGCTACACGCTGACCAGCCCCAGGGACTCGCACGGCCGTCCCATCTATACGCTCAACGATCTCAAGTCGCTGCAAGACTGGACGCTGCAGCGCGAGTTTCGGCGCGTGCCGCGCATCGCCGGCGTGGTCAGCACGGGCGGCGAGGTGAAGCGCTATGAAATTCGCCCCGACCCCGATCGGCTCAAGGAATACGGCATCACGCTCAGCCAGTTGCAGGATGCCGTCAAGCAAAGCAATGCCAACGTCGGCGGCGATTACGTCGTGCAAGGCGACACGATCCAGGTGGTCCGCGGCATCGGCCTGATTGGCGGCGGCGAGGACCCCATGCTGGTCGCCATGCAGATGCACACGCCAGAGGAGGCCACGGCCTATTTGCGCGCCGAGGAAAACCGCCGCATCCAGGAAATTCGGCGCATCGTCATCGCGGCCACCAACAACGTCCCGATTCGCGTGGAACACGTTGTCGAGGGCGGACCGGTCAAGACCGGTGGTGCACTCGGCGAACGCGGCGTTGTCGTCAATCATCAAACGCGGCAGGGGCGCCTGGCCATGACCAGGCCGCTGACGGACGAGCACGGCGAAGATCTCGTCGACGCGCAGGGCAAACGGCAATGGCTTGATTTGCCGGACGAAGTGCAGGGAATCATCCTGCTGCGCAAAGGCGAGCAATCGATTCCCGCCCTGACCGACGTGATGGCCAAGATCGACGAAATGAACAACACGCCCGGGCGTTTGCTCCCCGGCGTGCGGATCGACCCGTTCTATGATCGCGCGCGACTGATCGATGTGACCACGGAAACGGTGCGTGAGAACCTGGTCGTGGGCATGCTGCTCGTGTCCGTTATCTTGCTGATGTTCCTCAGCAACGTGCGCGCGGCGTTGATCGTGGCCATCAATATCCCACTGGCCCTGTTGTTTGCCTTCGCCGTGCTGTTCTTGCGCCACAAATCGGCCAACTTGTTGTCAATCGGCGCGGTCGACTTCGGCATCATCGTCGACTCGTCGGTGATCATGGTCGAGAACATTTACCGCCGGCTCAGCGCCGGCGAGAACGCCAACTTGCCGCTCAAGGATCGCATCTTGCGCGCCTCGCGCGAGGTGGAGCGCAGCTTGTTCTTCTCGACCGTGATCATGATCTGCGCCATGCTCCCCTTGTTCACCATGACGGGGCCCGAAGGGCAGATCTTTGGTCCGATGGCCGATACTTACGCTTTTGCCTTGGCGGGCGCATTGGTGTTGGCGCTCACGGTTTCGCCGGTCCTGTGCTCGATCTTCTTCAAGCATCTCAAGCCGGCCCACGACAACGTCCTGGTCCGCGCATTGAAATCTTTCTTCCTGGCCGAGTTGGACCTGCTGTTGAAGCACCGCCTGCTGACGATGATCTTTTTCGGCTTCGTTTCGGTCGGAACGATCTGCTACTTGCCGTTTTTGGGCCGCGAGTTCATGCCCGAGCTGGAAGAGGGCAACATGATCGTCCGCGGCACGTTCCCGGTGAACGTATCGCTCGATGAAGCGGTGGAAAAGGCGAAAATCGCCCGCAACATCATGATCAAGTATCCCGAGGTGCGGTTGGCCACGTCGCAGATCGGCCGACCGGACGACGGCACCGACCCCACCGGCTACTACAACGTGGAATGCTTCGTGCCGCTATACCCACCGGATGAATGGCCCAAGATCGACGGCCATCGCCGCACGAAGGAAGAACTGATCCAGGATATGAACGAGGAACTGTCGCGCAGCCTGGTCGGCATCAGTTGGGATTTCTCGCAGATGATCCGCGACAACGTGATGGAATCGCTGTCCGGCGTCAAGGGAGAGAATTCGGTCAAGATCATCGGGCCGCAGTTGGACGAGTTGGAACGATTGGCGGGTGAATTCAACAGTGTGCTGAGCACCGTACCAGGCATCGTCGACCCCGGCGTGTTCCACATTCGCGGCCAGTCGAACCTGGCGTTCCCCGTCAATCGCGAGAAATGCGCTTTGTGGGGTGTGAGCGTGGCCGACGTCGAGGACGTCATTCAGACCGCGGTCGGCGGTAAGCCGTTTACGGACATGGTCGAGGGAGAACGATCCTTCGACGTGACGTTGCGCTGGCCGCGCGAGTTGCGCCAGACCGAGGAACAGATCCTCGATATTCCTGTCGACGTCGTGAAGAACAATATTCCGGCGGCGACCGACGGAAGCACGACCGGCGCGTTGTCGGCTACGGGGACGAGTGTCGCGCAGCCCAATATCACGGGCAGCTCGTACAGTGCGACGGGGGGCGCGGTTAGCCGCGTGCCGCGCCGGCGATTGAAGGACCTGGTCACGCCCGTCGACGCGCAAGGTGTCCCGGATCCTCACGGCACGTTTGTGCGACCGGGTGCTGCGATCATTTCGCGCGAACAGGGAAGCCGATTGATCGCCGTCAAGTTTGGCGTCCGCGGGCGCGACCTGGCTAGTGCCGTGGCCGAAGCACAAGCGAAAACCGCGAACCTGCTCAAGCCCCCTTACCGCGCCGTGTGGAGCGGCGAGTTCCAGCAAATGCAGGAAGCCGAGCAACGCATGGCGATTATTGTCGGGCTGGCCATGGTGCTCATCATGGTCATGCTCTACCTGGCGTTTCGTTCTTTGCTGGATGCCATCGTGGTGCTGGCCAACGTGGCCGTGATGTCGATGGGGGGCGTGTGGACGCTGTGGCTCACGGGCCTGAACTTCAACGTCTCGGCGGCCGTCGGCTTCGTATCGATTCTCGGCGTCGCCGTGATGAACGGGCTGTTACTCGTATCCTCGTTCAACGCCCTGCGCGCCAGCGGCGTCCCACTTCGCTCCGCCATTCGTACCGGCGCGCTGAACCGCATCCGGCCGCTGACCATGACGGCGCTGACGGCCATTCTTGGTCTCTTACCGGCGGCGCTATCGACCAAGATCGGCGCCCAATCACAGCGGCCGCTGGCCATCGTCGTCGTCGGCGGTATGGTGACCACCCTCTTGATGTTCAACTTGATCCCGGTGCTCTACAGCTTCTACGGCCACCGCGAGCCGCCCGAGGGCGCCGGCCACCTGGCCGAATGATCTCGGTCGGCGCACGATCAGCCGGCATTCCGCTCGCCCACCAGCGAATTGCTGAAGAGCAGTCCGGCCACCAGCGCGATTCCGACCAGGAACATCTGAAACGCCGAGTCGACGCCGTGCTCGGTATCTTGGCTGAGGAAGGCCTCCAGGCTGCGATAACCGATCGAGCCGGGCACTAAGAGTGCAATGCCCGGAACGATGATCAGCTCGGCCGCGCGACGGCTGAATCGGGCATAGGCATTGCCGGCGATCCCCAGCGCGGTCGCGGCCAGGAACGGGCCGGCCAATTCACCAACGTACGCCTTGCCCAACCGCGAGCCGACAAGTGCCGTGGCCGATGCCACCAGGATCAACCAGTAATCGCTGGCCCGCGCGCGGAACCGCAGCGACGAGCCGATGGCCACGACCAATAGCGCCGGCAAGATGGACCATTCCGGCAGATGCGCGGGCTCGACGTCGCGAATATTGGGCCACAGTTCGGCCAGTTGGTAGCCCGTCACGGCGCCTAGCGTCAGTGAGAGAAAGACGACACCCACGTTGGCCATACGACTGGCCCCGGCGGTGAGCTGGCCGTTGGCCAACTCCTCCAAAGCGTCGACCAGCCCGATCCCCGGCAATAGCACGACCAGTCCCGCCGCCAGCGGAATCCAGCCGCCGTAGGCGCCAAAGATTTCGTCGGCCGATCCGGCAATAAACGCCGCCGCGGCCGCGGCCACCAGCTCGAACGGTCGTCCGGCGCGCCGATAGCGTGCCATCAGGTACGCGATAGCACCGACGGCCAGCCCGACCAAAGTCGAGACGATCAACTCCTCGTACCCGCCGCCGAAGAAGACCGAGAAGGGAGCAGCGCTCAACGTGTAGGCGGCCACCGTGGCCCAGGCACCACGCGGCGTCGCGTCGTGCATGAGCTTATCGACCTTCGCCTTGCCGGCTAGGGCCGAAAGCGATCCATCGCTCAGCCCTTCGGCCACAAGCATGACCTGCGAGAGCCGATCGAGATCGGCCACCCCCGGCTTCATCCGCAGAACAAACGTGATCGGCCCCTCCGGACGGTGAACCGACAGGAATTGCCCCGTCGGCACAACGAATACTTGCAGCGGGACCTGAAACCGTTCGGCGATGCGCAAGAGCGCCCGCTCGACCTTGTGCGCGGGTTGTCCGAATTCGTGCAGCGCCGTCCCCACCGACACCAGCACCTGGACGACCTCGTTCAATCGAGCGTCCGAGGACGGCGCGGCGATGATCGCCGTATCGTACAAGCTGGGCCGTTTTTTGCGGGGCTGAGGCGTCATACGGTTGGTCGCGAACACCCTTGAGAAGACCAGACTCGTCGACAGCAAGGTTGCTGATAAACGACGCACCGGCCAAACAGGAAAGTCTACATTCGTCTCGCGGCCCCGTCCCGCGGACTTTCGCCCGCAAAATCGTCACGCTTGCCGCGCCGGATGAGACGCCGGCGGGGTATGATGGGCGCGGTCAATTCATCCGTGCTACCGGCGAGCCACTCGATCATGGGCATCTTCAAGCGTTTGGATCATGTATCCATCGGTGTCGTCGATATCAATCGCGCCTGGCGATTGTTCGTCGACGTACTGGGAGGCGAACCGCTCGGCGATCGCGGCCAAAGCGATGCGGAAGGATTTCACTGGGCTACGTTTCAACTCGGTGGCAAAAAGCTCGAGCTCGTTTCGCCCACCGTCGCCGGCGAAGGGGGCGTGGGCCGTTATATCGCGCGGCACGGTGAGGGCTTTCACCACATTTCGATCAGCGTCGAGAACCTGCCCGAGGCGATCAAATATTTCGAATCGCAAGGTATCCGCGTGCTGGCGGCCAACTACGACAATCCCAATTGGCGACACTGCTACCTGAACCCGAAGGACACCTGCGGCGCGCTGATTCAGGTGTTCGAAGAAAACGAAAAGACGCTGGCCGATTCGGGCGGGTGAGCGTGGCGATGATTACGCGGCATCCAGTGTTTCGACGCTTTCGCGCTCTCACTCCTTCGTCCGCGTGGCGCCGGCCGAAATCAACGTGGCCACATTGGCCAGGATCTTCGGTAGGCGCAGTCCGCCCGGCGACGCAAGGTACTTCGGCTCCCACTGCGGGTGGAACTTTTCCTTGTATTGCCGCAGCCCTTGAAAATTGTAGAAGTGCTCACCGTGGCGAAAGACGAGCGTGCCCAATCGGTGCCACAAGGGGGCGAGCGGCCCCACGTCCAAGCCTGACAACGGGGCCATGCCCATGCTGAAGTTTTCGAACCCTTGCGCGCGCCCCCACAGCATGAGCTCGACGAACAGATAATCCATGATGCCAGCGGGCCCCGCCGGTCGATAGCGCATCAGGTCGATCGACAGTTCGTGCTTACCGGCGCCGCACAGCACATTGGCAAAGCCGACGATGCGTTCCTCGTGGCGTACTAGCGCCAGCGGAAACCGCCGCAAATAATCTTCGCGGAAGAAGCCGAGCGAAAAGCCCTTCTCACGCGCGTTGCGCGTCGCGAGCCACTGGTCCGAGATTTCTTTCAATTCCGGCAACAGAGGCGGAACCGCCTCGCGCGGTATCACCTCGAACGTGCAGCCGGCGTGCTGGGCCTTGCGAACCGCTTCGCGTAAATGGCGCTGGCTACCTCCCTCGAGTGAGAAATCCGCGAGCGACACGCGCCCTTCTTCCCCCAACTTCAACAGCGACAAGCCCAGGTCGAGATACAAGGGCAAGTTCGCCGCCGACACCTGGTAGAAGACCGGCGTGCCGGCATGCCGGTCGCACAACTCGCGAAACTGCCAGGCCAACTCGTTGGCCTCGGCCCTCGTTCCCACGGGATCGCCGAGCACCACCCAACTCGAACCTTCGATGGCGTACATCAAGAAGGCGGTGCGGCTCTCGTTGAACAAGAGCGACTTATCGGCCAATAGCGCCAGGTAGGCCGACGTGCGTGGCGATTCCGTGGCGACGCGCTCGGCGGCCGCCAGTTCTTCTTCGTCCGGCGTGTGCGCCTGCGGATCGGCCGGCCGCAAGAGCCGCGCGACGCCCGCCGCGACGAGCACAGCCGCCGCGCCGACCATGGCCCGCAGCGAGCGCGGGGCGTCTTCGGCCAGGGCAAATCGCCACCACAGCGAATTGGTGTACTCGACGTGCTTATGAGAGAAAACACCCAGCCATAGCGTGCCGAGAAACACCAGCACGATCGAAGTGATCCAGCCCGGCGTCAATGTCTCGTGCAATAGCGAAGCGCGCCGATCGAAGTAGCGGCGCGATGGCAATAAGGCGAGCAGCATGACGGTGAGAATCGACGCCTCTTCGAGGTTGAACCCTCGCAAGAGCGAAACCACGATCCCGCAGGTCAGCAATCCCACCGACAAATGGTAAGCGGCGTCCAAGCGTTCGAGCAGGCCGCGCGCCAAGAGCAGCAACCCCATGCCCGCCACGCTACCGAAGAGGTGCGAGAACTCGACGACCGGCAACGGCACGAAATCCGATAGCCAATGCCAGCGCGATACGGTGCGCGGGAGTGCGCCGTACACCAGCAAGGCCGCGCCGCTGGCGAACGTCGTGCCGGCCAGCACGCGCGGCACGATTTCCGGCGCCCAGCGCCCGAACAATCCGGCGTAACGGGTTACCGTCTTCCAGCGCAGCGACGCTTCGTGCCCGGCCAAGAGCCCCGTGGCCAGCACCAGCGGCAGCAAGTAGTACGTCAACCGGTAAACTACGAGCGACCCCATTACAGCGGCCGGATCCTGCGGCGCAAGGGTATGCAGCAAGATCGCCTCCACGACCCCCAGGCCTCCCGGCACGTGGCTCATGATGCCCGCGACCTGCGCCGTGAGAAACATGCCCATGAATTTGGGATACGACACGGCGATCTCGGCCGGCAACAGTGCGTACAAGACCGCGGATGCGGCCATCAGGTCGGCCGAAGCGATGAACATCTGCATCAGCGTGAAGCCCGGCGGAGGGAGCGAGAACTCCCAGCCGCGTACCGCGACCGGTCGCAGCCGCAACGCGCTGAAGCACAAATACGCGCCGACGCCAGCCAGCAGGGTGATGCCGATCGGAAAAACGGTCGTGACGGGAAGTTTCACCTCCACAACCTCGGGCAGCGGTAGTGGATCGAACGTGAAGACCGCCCCGGCCAGCGTGCAAAAGCCCAGCACGAAGGTCACCGTGCAGATGGCGATGATCTTCACCACCTCGACGGCCGAGAGGCCGAAAGTCGAATACAGGCGGTAGCGCATGGTCGAGCCGCCGAGGATCGCGCCGAAGTTGTAACTCGACACATAGCTGACGAACGAAGCCAGCGCGATCCGCGAGTACGATAACGACCGGTCGATATAGTGCAGCGCCAGCCAGTCATAGCCGGTCAACAGGGTGTAGCTAAGCGCCGTCATCGCGAGCGCCGCGCCGAGTTGCTTCCAGGACAAAAGTGACAAGCGTTCTTCGATGTCGCGGAGCGAATAATCGCGCAACTCGCGGTGCAGCACGAACACGGCGGCCGAGAAGATGAGTACCACCGCCAGCGACCCCGCAACGCCGAGCACCCGCTGGCGCCAGGCCGGCGCGCCGCGCGCCGCGTGTCGAGAGTCCTGCTTCATAGCCGGTCCCCACTCTGGGGCGGCGCGATATCGGGCGCTACGCCTTCGACCGCCAGCAGCGGACAGACGGCCAGCGCCCCGAAGACGATCAACATCTGGCCCGGCGAGTACGTCAGCCACACCCATTCGGTCGAATGCGGCAAAGAGCCGCGAAACAAGCCGATGGCCAACAGCATGTCGCTGAGAAAAAAGAGCGCGGCGCCCACGGCCATCAGGCCGAACATTCGACATTGCCAGGCCAACCCTGTCGCAAATCCTGCCGTCGCCGCCAAGAGCAGCGAATAAGGAAGCGCCGGAAACACAAGCGGCCGCGTCTTTTCATTCGGCGCGAGGTACACGATCGCGTACCAGCCGATCGTGGCAATGACTAGCCACGCGAAGAGCGCCATATTTCGCTTGCCACGATTTTGCAATGCGAGCACGCGCGCGGCTTCGAAACAGGCCGCGATATAGGCAATGTGTCCGAGGCCGAAGGAGATCATGCCGCCGAGCACCGGGTCCGGTAGCGGCACCAGGTTGTTGAGCAAGTCGGCGTTGAAGAAATCGCCGAGCGTCCCCAGAGCCATGCCCAAGGCCACGAGCGCAATGAACCGGCCGGCACACGAACCGCGATAATGGGCGTAGCCCGCCACGCTCGCCGCGACAAGCGTCAGCGACGCCCCCATGCGTCCCCAAGTGGCCGGCAGCGACGAGTGTCCGGCCGTGGTATTGCCCCAAATCATGGCAAAGGCCAAAGGTGCGGCCCACAGAAACCACAGGGCGCGCAGGAACGGCCGCGATGGCGTGGCCACCTTGAATGCCCAGCCGTCCGCTTTGCGCGTCCGATCCGGCGGCTGAGCGTTGCCTTGATTCATCATGCCACCCCCCAGGAGAGAATCTGGCCTTTTTACTCGAAATGCCCTCACAAACCTATCCCGGAGGCTGCCTAGTTTTGCGGCGCATGTTCGTCGACACCGTACCCTGTTTTTCGATCATCGCGGATTTCCTATGGATTCTTTGATCGTTGGTTTGTTAGATTGCCGCTCAGCAGGATTCGGAACAACGCCTGCGCCACTTTACGGCGGCTGATTTCGCAAACTCTCGGATAGCTAGTGAAAACCTGACAAGCGTTTCTTCAATCGCTCGTCCATCCACAGGTTTTCCACTCCGAGGGGTATTATGCCGCACTCTTTGCGTTGCCGCGTTGATCGTACTCTTGTCCTCATCGCATTCTTCGTCCTTGCTTGCTCCGCGCTTTCCGTGCGCCCGGCCTGGGCCGCCACCAGTTTCGCGCAGTTCACCGAGGGAAACGTCAGCAACACGACACCGCCCATCCCGCTGGGCAACTTGTTCGGTTACGACGGGAGCACCGCGGGCAATGCGTCCCTCGGGACGATTAACGGAACCGGCTTTGGCGACCCCATTCCTGCCAACTTTTTCTTTTTGAACCTGCCGGGGCTGCCCGCCGATTTGCAAGGGCTTCAGAACGCGACCATGAGAATGACCGCCAGCACGACGGCGCAGGTGGTAACGGGCTTTGGCGACACTGTGGGCTCCCAACTCTTCGATGGCGAGGGTGATCTCGAAAGCGTCATTCAATTCACGCGCAACACGCCCGCGGCCGAGGGGAACGGCTCCCGCACAAACCTGCTGACGATCAACTTCACCGCGCAGCTATCGGGCACCCTGGGCGGAGAAACGGCGTCGCTCACTGCCGATACGCTGACGGGTTACTCGATCACCTACACTTCGGACTTTTTGAGCTTTTCGCCGAACGAGCAAGGCAGCTTCAATATCGCGCTGACCAGCTGGCAAACGCTCTCCGTCGACCAGAACATTGCTGGCAGTGGACCGCTCAGCATTAATGACGCCACCCAGAACTTCAATATCGCGACGGCCGCGGGCGCCGGCAGCTTCGCGGGTGGCCCGTCGGTCTCGATTCCCGAGCCGAGTTCCTGCGTGCTGGCGATCCTTGGGCTGGGACTGCTAGGAGTTCTCGGCCGACGGCGATTGTCGGCTTAGAATTCACTGCGACGATCGAAGATCTACCTGCCCTGCGCCGCAACCTCGTGCGGCTCGACAAAGGCCTCGCGCACCCGGCACAGGGGCAGGCATTGCACGAGGAGCACGAGCGGCGCGACGATGCACCAGCCGACGGCGGCCAAGGGTACCTCGATCACGCGCGGCAGATGAAGGTCGTCGTACCACGGCACCTTTGGTATGCGCGACGGCAGCTCAGGTCTGTAGGGTCGCCTTTGAAACTGTGGATTCGCCCGCAACGTCCTGGCAAGCGCAGCCAGCGATGGAAACGGCCAGGCGTGCCACGGGTCGCGTTCGGAATCGGACGACTTTAATCGACGGCGATGTCGCCCGACGGTGTTCGCCGTCACGCCAGCGATCACCAATGCCAGAACAAAATTGACGGGCACCCACAGGGCCGTCTTCGCCAGCCCGGCGCCAGCCATCAATTGCGACGGATGCCACTGCCAGGATCGGTGAAACTCGATCTCGGCGTTTGAAGTCAGTAGCAGCACCAACCGCTGCACGCTCTTCCACGTGCGGCGGTCATAGCGCACCAGGTGGTCTTCCATGTCGGAGTACGTCAGCCATAGCTGGCTGATCACGTGTCGGACCGTCTGGTCCGGCGTCTCTCGGTAGAGGCTCTGGATCTCCGCGTCGAAGGCCTCGGAACCGATGCGATCGAACAAGAAATCGTCGACGGCCTGACAGAGCTCGGTGCGCGCTTCGCGGTCGATCATAAGTAAGTATTATGGAGTTCGGCGAGAAAAATGGGGAGTCGTAGTTTTCACGGTGGATGGACGACTGACATTTTACCGACACGTCCGTTGTTTCGCTGCCGGCGCGCGGGTGGATTATGGACCGCCAAGAATTACGTGCCAAGCTCGAAGAGCTATTCGTACGGCTTGAGGCTGAGATCACCTCTCACGGCTTCGCCACGGAACTCCAGACATGTCTTCAAGGAGTACTTACAAGCGCACGAAATGAAATCGGCGCCAAGTACGACTCCGGCGAGCTAACCTGGGCGGACATTCTCGAAGTGGAAACGGAGTTCCACCGTGTCCTGCAAATATTCGCCAACCCGCGACCGTCGTGGTTGCCGACACCGCTGCAAATGGAATGGTGCGCATTCGCCGAACAACTCGCCACGCGACAGGGTACGCGCATTCCCGATTGGAACGAGTTCTACGCCGACCGAGAAGCTTTGGAGCGCCGAATCAGCGAGCAAGGAATGCATGATTGAGTTTTGCCTTGCCATGCTGGTCTACTGGCTCGTTTACGCGGCCATCGCACTCGCGCTCTCGGCCCCCTTTATCTTTCTGGCACGAAAGCGCGTTGATTGGCATGCCTGGGAGTTGCTCGCGTTTGTATTGCCATTTTCCCTCTGGGCAGTGTTGGTCTATGTGAATGACGCCGGGAAATCTCTCTCCAATCTGGTCGAGCCATTCGTGTTCGTTCCGGCCATTCCGATGGCCGTACTGGCCCGCGCCATCGTCGGACGACGCTATGACCAGACGCGTTTGGCCGCGTTTCTGATTGTTCTGCTTTGTCTTGTTGCCGCCGGGGTATACCTGCTCATGCCGGCGCTGCCGGAGTAAGTCCAGGCGCGAAGCCGAATTTGCGACCGGCGTCGCTGGCAGGCTAAAATGATCCTTTTGGCGAACATGGCGGCGAGCGCGGCCGTTTAGCGGCTGCGCGACCAGCGGTTCCGCACCCCCCGCGGCGCTTGTTGCGGTATGCTTGTGAGGCCCGCACCGGTGCACCAACTTGGCCGTCGCGCGTGCCTCCCCCCTGCCCTCTACCGCTCACCACTCACCAGGATTCTGGAATGCTTCGCTTGCGGATTGCTTTTCGCGCGGCCCTGCTGGTTCACGCCGTCGTTCTAGCGACGGCGATCACCGCCTTGGCCCAAATGTCGCCGGAAGACGAATTGAAATCGTTGTCGGTGCCCGACGGCCTCGAACTCAAGCTCTTCGCCAGCGAGCCCATGATCACCAATCCTGCAGCCATCGACGTCGACACGCATGGTCGGGTGTGGGTCGCCGAGATCCAGTGGTATCGCGCCGCGGCCAAGCAACCAGCGGCTGACAAGATCAAGGTCCTCGAAGATACCGACGGCGATGGCCGCGCCGATCGCGTGGTGGTGTTCGCCGAAGACGTCTTCTGCCCGATGAGCATTTGCGTGGCGGGCGACAAAGTGTATGTCGCGACGAGCCCCGACTTGTGGGTTTACGAAGATAAGGACCACGACCTGAAGGCCGACGGTCCGCCGACCAAACTGCTCACCGGTTTCAAGGGACAAAACCACGACCACGGCGCGCACAGCCTGGTGCTCGGTCCCGATCACAAGTGGTGGATGTCGCACGGCGACGCCGGCTTCGCCGTCACCGGCACGGACGGCAGCCAGGTCGAGTATCAATGGGGCGCCGTCCTGCGCGGCGAGCTCGACGGCGCGAAGCTGGAAACGGTCGCCAAGAATTTTCGCAATCCTTACGAAGTGTGTGTCAGCTCGTTCGGCGAATCGTACTTGAGCGACAACGACAACGACGGCAACTTCAGCGTTCGCATCTGCTGGCTGCTGGGCGGCGGCAACTACGGCTGGTTCGGACGGCCGCCGGCGCGCGTCCCGCACGAAACACCTTTCGGCGAGCATTGGCATTTCCGCGGCCACGTGCCCGGCTACGTGCCCGCGACGCTGGTTACCGGCTTTGGCTCGCCGTGTGGCATCTGCTTTTACGAAGGAGACGCGCTCGGGCCCCATTACAAGAATGCGGCGCTGCACACCGATGCCGGCCCGCGCGAGGTGCGGCTGTACCGATTCGAAAAGTCGGGGGCCGGCATGCGGACCGACAGCGAGCTGATCGTCACCAGCAAGGACGACAAGTATTTCCGGCCCGACGACATCTGCACGGCACCCGACGGAAGCGTGTACCTGTCCGACTGGTACGACGGCGGCGTCGGCGGCCACGCTTACAACAACCCCGACCAGGGGCGCATCTTCCTGCTGCGTCCGGCCGGCAAAAAGCTCTCGCGCGTCGGCCAGCCCGGTCCATACTCAAACGTTCCTGACGCGATCGAAGGATTGAAGAACCCGAACCTGGCCACGCAGTTCCTGGCGCGCGAGCGGTTGCTGGCGGCCGGACAAGAGGCAGTGCCGGCGCTGGCCGCGCTTCTGCATGACGAAGACCCGAACTATCGCGCCCGGGCCCTGTGGGTGCTCGATCGCGTCGGTGGCGAAGCGCGGCAAAAGGTTGCCGAACAGCTCAAGAGCCTGTCGGGGCGGGAAAGGGCTTTGGCCGTGCGCATCTTGCGTCGGCACGGCGAAGAGTATCGCGCGCCGCTCTTGGCACTGGCCGACGATCCCGAGATCGAAGTCCGCCGGGAAGTGATCCTGGCGCTGACCGATTGGCGCGGCGCCGACATCGACGCGGCCCTGTTGAGATTCGCTTCGGCGTACGACGGCACCGATCGCTACCTGCTCGAAGCGATTAACATCGCCGCGGGCGACCGGCGCAAAGAATTGGCCAAGGCACTGGCCGATGCCGGCCGCGTGTCGTTGGACAATGTCGATCTCGTGCAGGCGCTCGATCCGGATGCGGCCGCGCGCTTCGTGATCCAGGCTCTTGCGGATAAAAGGCTCGAAGCAGCGGCGCGTGGCCGGTTGCTCGTGCGTCTGAGCACGATTCCCTCGTTGGCTGCCGGCGAAGCCGTGTTGTCGGTCGCCGCCGATCGCGCCGAGCCACTCGCCACCCGGCAAGATGCGCTCGCGGCGCTTGGGCGCAATTTGGAGGGAGACTGGAAAGAACTGCCCGAGCGGCCGGAATTCCTCTCCGCAGCGGCGCAGTTGCTGACCGAATCGGACTTGCGCCAGCCGATGATCGCGCTCATCGAAAAACAGGGCCTCAAGCCGTGCGGCAGCATGCTGCTGGTCGTGGCGCACGCCGCCAGCGTTCCGTCCGACGCGCGGGCCAAGGCACTGGCGGCGGCGGCGCGCTTGAACACCGCCGGAGCGGCGACGGCCTGCGAAGCGCTGCTCACGGCAAAAGACGAAGGCCTTCGGACAACCGCCGCTCGGGCCCTGGTCGATCTGCAAGCCTGGGCCCCGATCAAAAAGTTGATCCTGGCACCTGATACGCCCCCCGCGCTGCGGCAAACCGCGCTTGAGCGCACAAGCGATAGCGTGGGCGGATCGCTCGTGCTCTTGAAATTGATCGAGGACGGCAAGCTGCCCGACGACGTGCGACAGGCAATCATTGCCCGTACCACCAGGCACGTCGACGCGGGCATTCGCGTGCTGTATGAACGCTTCATCCCCGAGGGTGATCGGCCGAAGCGCCTGGGCGCGGCGGTGAAGCCGGATGAAATCCTGGCCCTGACGGGCGACGGCAACCGCGGCCGCACGATTTTCTTCAAGAGCTCGGCCGCCCGCTGCCAGTCGTGCCATCAGGTCAACGGTTTCGGCACGAAGGTTGGACCCGACCTGAGCCAGATCGGCAAGAAGTACGAACGCCGCACGCTGCTGGAAACCATTCTCGAACCCTCGAAGGCCATCGCGCCCGAGTTCGTCGTGCAGCTTGTGGAAACGGCGTCGGGCGAGGTTCACGCCGGTTTGATCGAACAACAGAACGACAAGGAAGTCGTGATCAAAAACGCGCAAGGCAAATCGATTCACGTGCCCAAGGAGGATGTTGTCACGATCGAGCCACAGAGACAGTCGATGATGCCCGAGCTGGTCTTGCAGGATATCACGGCGCAAGACGCGGCCGACCTGCTGGCGTTTTTGACGTCGCTTACAAATGCCACACCCGCACAAGCGCCGGCGGGGGAATGATCGTGAAGCATCTTGGCAGAGGGATTCTGCAAACCGCCAACTGGTCGCGACGCATTGGTGCCTGCGCAATCTTGGCGCTCTCGACCTCGAACATGCTGCGCGCCGCTGAGCCGGCTGCACAAGCGCCGCCCGCGCCGATGCTTGTCCCGCACGGACAGAACAGGGCGCCGGGCCCCGCGCTATCTCCCAGCGAAGCCATGGCGCGCATGACGGTGCCGGAAGGGTTTTCCGTTGAACTCGTGGCGGCCGAGCCTGACCTGGTGAACCCCGTCGCCATGACGTTCGACGAGCGCGGGCGGATCTGGGTGACCGAAAGCCTCGAATACCCACGGCGCGAGCCGGGCCCGGGCCGCGACCGCGTGAAGATCCTCGAAGACACCAACCACGACGGCCGCGCGGACCGGTTCACGATCTTCGCCGACGGATTGAATATCCCGTCGGGCATCGCCGTCGGCGCGGGCGGCGCATGGGTGGCCAACGCGCCCGATATCTTGTTCTTGCAGGATACCAACGGTGACGATCGGGCCGATCGACGCGAGGTGGTCGTCACTGGGTTCGGCCGTGACGACACGCACGAGCTTCCCAATTCGCTCACCTGGGGACCGGACGGTTGGCTCTACGGCCTGAACGGCGTCTTCAATCGCAGCGTGGTCCGGCAGGACGATCGCGAGCTGCGCTTCACGGCCGCCATGTTTCGCATCGATCCGCGCACGCGCCACTTCGAACTCTTTGCCGAAGGAACGAGCAACCCGTGGGGCATCGCCTGGGACCATGCTGGCAGCGCCTTCGTCAGCGCTTGCGTGATCGACCATTTGTGGCACCTGGTCGAGACGGGCTACTACCATCGGCAGGCCGGCGCGTATCCTCCCTTCACGTGGAAGATCGAGTCGATCGTCAAGCATCATCATCAGCAGGCGGCCTACTGCGGCATCCACTTTTTCGACAGCGACGCCTACCCGGCCGAGTATCGCGGCAAGCTGTACATGGGCAACATCCATGGTAACTGCATCAACTGTGACGCGATCGCGCGCAACGGCGCGACGTATGCCGGCCGGCCTGAGAAGGACTTTCTCTCCGCCAACGATGCCTGGTTCATGCCCGTCGTGCAAAAGACGGGACCCGACGGCTGCTTGTACATTCTCGATTGGTACGATCGGTACCACTGCTACCAGGACGCCAACCGCGACCCGGCCGGCATCGATCGGGGGCGCGGCCGCCTGTACCGCGTGCGCTACAAGGACACGCCGCGGGCTGGCGCCCTCGACCTGGCGCAAGAATCGACGCTGCAGCTCGTCGAGCGCTTGCGCAGCCCGAATGTCTTTTTCCGCGACATCGCGCAGCGGCTGTTGGCCGAACGGGCCGAGCCCGAGGCGCTCGATCAACTCGAACAGTTAGTGCTCGACGACACGGCGCCGCGCACCGCGCGGATGCATGCCCTGTGGGCGCTCCTGGGGGCGGGCGCACTCGATCCAGGTTTTCACTCCAAGCTGCTCGAGCATAATGATGCCGACTTGCGCGCCTGGGGCGTGCGGGCCGCGGGGAACCAGCGCACGATCGCCGTCGGGTTACGCCACGAGATCGTCACCCTTGCCGCCGATCCCGCGCCCGAAGTGCGGCTGCAAGTCGCGATCGCCGCCGGCAAGATCGCCGACGTCGACACGGTCGATTTGTTGGTCGAGGTTTTGTGCCGCTCGGCCGATGATCCGCTGATTCCGCACATCGTGTGGCAGAATTTGCATCCGCGCCTCGAGCGCGACGCCGACCGCTGCTTCGCGGCGCTCGCGCGCGACGGACGCCGCGAATCCCCCGGCGCGGCGCTCATCTTGCCGCGCCTGTGCGAGCGTTTGCTGGCGACGCGACCGCTCCCGGCCGAGCAGATTGCCCGCGCGCTCACGCTGGCGGTGCAGGCCGCCGACGCCCAGCCGGTGTTCGCCGAGGCGGGCGTGCGATGCCTGGATACGGTCGCCGACGAGATTCGCGATCGCGAGCTGGCCGAGTCTGACGCCGCGCAATTGCAAAAGGCCTGCGCACCGCTGGTCGCCACGCTGCGCAAGCGCGCCGACCATGATTCGCTGCGCGTAGCTGCTGTTCTGCTGGCGGCTTCGTGGAACGATGCCACGGCGGTCGAGGCAGCACGCGAGATTCTGGTCGCGCCCCGATATTCCGATGCCGCACGCGGCCAGGCGCTCGAGGCCCTGGTGACCCTGCACGATGAGAAACTGCTGACGGCGCTTAAGCCCCTTTTTGCGGAGGGCGATCAGGCCAGTACCGACTTGCAGCGCCGCGTGTTGGGATCGCTGGCACGTCTCGACCACGACGATGTCGCGCTCCTGGCGCTCGAGGTATTCTCGCGGCTCGCCCCCGAGTTGCAGCCACAGGCGGTTGGCCTGCTGACGAGCCGGCCCGCTTGGGGACGGAAGCTGCTACAAGCACTGGCCGACGGAGCCATCGATCGTTCGGCCGTGAACGCCAGCCACATCCGCAAGCTGCTGGCCGCCGGCGACAACGAACTGCGCGACCAGGTGGCGCGCGTCTGGGGCACCTTGCGCGAGGAACGCAGCCAGGATCGAGAGAATGTCATCCGCCAGACGCGGCAACTCGTGCGCACGAGCCTCGGCGACCCCGCGGCTGGGCGGCTGGTTTTCCGCAAAGTGTGCGGCAACTGCCACAAGATCTATGGCGAAGGGCAGGAAGTCGGCCCCGACCTGACGGTCAATGGTCGCGGCTCGTACGAGCAGCTGATATCGAACGTGCTCGATCCCAGTTTAGTGATCGGCGCCGCCTATCAGGCGCGTACGGTCGTAACCGACGATGGTCGCATTCTCACGGGCCTCTTGGTCGAGGACAGCCCCCAGCGCGTCGTCCTCAAACAACAAGGGGGCAAGCTCGAGACCATCCCGCGCGACGGGATCGCCGAAATGGACACGAGCAAACTGTCGCTCATGCCCGAGGATCTCGATCGTCAACTGACGCCGCAGCAACTGGTCGACCTGCTGACTTTTCTGGCGCTCGATCGGGCCCCCGAGGATCCCGAGGCGAAATGGCTGTCAGGCTTTGACGGTCCGGCCGCGCGATAGTGCCGAAAAAACGTTTTGCACAAGTTGGTGCCGACCATTAGCTTGAAGGGGCCGCGCAAATAGCGGTCAGGCGCGAGCGAGCCCGCCTCCAGGTGCTAAATTTCAGGGTGCGTCGCGATTTCGCCTCGAGCACCGTGCGTGCCCTCGCAACACAGGAGTCAGGGAAGCCATGTCGAGCGAATCCTCGAATCTACCGCCCCTGGGCGCCACCGAGCTACCGCGCCTGGGCAGTCTCGCCCAGGCGGTGCGCGACAAGTCGCTGCGACAAGCGCGCAATATGCTGATTATCATCGGTGTGATCACGGTCGCGGTGAATTTGTTCGCGGCGATCGAAATACGTGATCGCATCCAAAAAGAAGCAGCCGGCTTGCAGGCCAAGGGGCAATTGATCGATCACGACAAGCTCGAAGCGCTGATTCGCGCCGGCCAGGTCAGTCTCGGCGCTTTCGTCGTGCTGGGTATCATCTTTTTGCTGCTCGGGTTGACGGTACGCACCTATCCCGTACCGATTACCATCACTGCGTTTGTCCTTTACGTCGCCGCGAATGTCATTGTGGCGATCTCCGACCCGTCAGTGCTGGCATCCGGATTCATCTTCAAAATCATTGTCGTTGCGGCGCTCGTGAAGGCGATTCAAGCGGCCCTGGCCTATCAGCGGGAAGAGGCAGCTTCGCTGGGCGGCGCGGCGGCGTGACAGGCATGGATGACGCGCTTTTGCCGCCGGATCATTTTTCCCAGCCTTTTGCGGCCGACGGCGATACCGCGCCCGAGCCGACGGTCACCTGTTGGCGCTGTCACAGGGCCTCGCCGGCTTCGACGGCCATTTGCCCCTATTGCGAGGCGGAGCTTGCCCCACCCGTTCTCGGCAAGCGGCGCGCAAGCGCTTCGCCCATTGCGCCGGTGTGCTTCGTCTTTTCGCTGCTGCTCGTGGTGACGATCGTGCAAGCGGGTCTTACGTTTTTCGTCGATCCCGATGCCCGCAATGCCGACGCGCAGCGGCTGCAGATCATGTTCGTGGCCGAAGCGATCGACACGGCGATCGTGATCGCGGCCTGGGCTCTGCTGGGGCGCCGGATTCCGCCTTTCGGCGCAGGTCCGTCGCGCCCTTGGGTCGCCTGGTGCGCCGCGCCGTTCGTGCTGATGGCTGCCTTGGGTGCGAATGTCGGGTACCACGCGCTGTTGCGCGCTTACATCAACTGGCCCGGCGAGATCGACGCCCGGGCGCTGCCAGCGCCCGACTTGACACTGGCGATCCTGGCCATCTGCGTCCAGCCGGCCATCATCGAGGAGCTGTTTTTCCGCTACCTTTCCCTTGGCGCTCTGCGCGACAGCATGAACATTCATGGCGCCGTATTCGTCTCGTCGGTGATGTTTGGCGTTGCACACGTCGGCTCGCCTTTGAGCGTCCCCGTCCTGGTGCTGCTGGGATTCACGCTCGGGTACTTGCGCGTCTTCAGC
Source organism: Pirellulales bacterium (assembly GCA_035546535.1). Lineage (NCBI taxonomy): Bacteria > Pseudomonadati > Planctomycetota > Planctomycetia > Pirellulales > Pirellulales bacterium. Next base: position 51,669 of record DASZWQ010000087.1, read on the forward strand.
GGTGGGCTGGCCCTGCCGATGCTGGTTCATTTTGCTCATAACGCGGCGATTCTTCTGGCCGAACATTTACTCCCGTGATTGGCAAAACCATCGAAACCGCGCCGCGGCTGCCGTGGGGCACGATCTTTTGGCTGGCCGTGGGAGGCACCATGATCGGCGCAAGCTTCCTGCTGGGAAACCGGCACTGGGCCGTCGCCGCTGCCGCGCCCATCCTGCTGGGGCTCGCTCTGTTGTGGGCGCGGGGAAAACCACTGCACGTCCGCGTGACCGAGACGGGACTGGAAACCGGCGGCCCGTTGGACGTCATTCCCTACGAGTCCCTCGAAATGCTCTCCTTCGCCGGTGGCGATCCCCTGTCGCCCAAGAGCACGTTGTACGTCTACCACCAGCGCGGCATCCTGGCGTTGCCCGCCGACCTATCGGTCGATCGTGGCGAGTTGCAGGCGTTTCTCGCGCACTGCCTGGCGACGTTCAAACGTCCACGAGTCCCAGCGAACCTGGCCGGCTACCTGGCCGACCAGCAGGCAAAGTTTGGCGGCCAGCACGTGTGGACCTATGGCGGTCGCAACATCATTCGCTCGCCGCGCAAGAATTTGGCGCGCACGGTGCTGGGGACCCTCGCATTGACAGGTCTCGTCTGGATCGTGGCAGGCGCCGTGATGGGCGGACACGAAACCTGGATCGGCGCCGGCATCATCTGCGGCTTGCTTTTCGGGCTGTTGTTCCTGGCGACGCTGGCGCGGCCTGCGCCCCCCTTGAGAATCAAAAACTGGCGCGACGCATGCCTCGTCATCAGCCCACTGGGCATAGCGCTCTCGCAAGGGGACACGCACGGGCAAATGCGCTGGAGCGAGCTGCGTGATATGAAACTCATCCAGCCGCGCGGCACGCCCGTGCTTCTGCGGCTCAACGTGGCCGGAGCGCAGATTCTGTTGCCTGACATTTACGACGCGCCGCTGGCCACGATCCATCAGCAGATGCGCGACTACTGGCGGCGACCCTGACGAGCGTGTCAGAGCCGGGCTTTACTCTTCGCCTAGCATGCGATGCAGCTCTTGGATCGTATTCCAATTCCTCAGCGTGACGGGGGATCCGGCCGCCCTGTCGAGAACCGCGGGCGTCAATTTCGATTGGCCTACGCTTTCGATGAAGTCGATCCACAGGCCATCGCCGACCACTCGGATTTTTTCTCCTCGGGTGGCGTAGCGAGCCAGGTTCGCAACCATGGTCTTCGGACAGGGGACCTTGGCTAGTCCCAAATGCACCAGATGAGGACGGGTATGAGCGGAGCCCTGGAAAGGGCTCCGCGCAAAATATTGCTTCCACTGCGCGGCGGTTCTGACGATGACGGGCACCTCGAAATGGAAGGTGTCGAGGACGACGGCTTCCAACCGCGCGCTCGCTTGTTCCGGCTTCAATTTGCCGACGTCCACGACGAGGTTGCCGCTTTGGATATAGGTCCGCGGATTCTTAAAGCCCGCCTTGGTCACGGCCGCGCAAAGCGCCGCCATCGGCACCTTTCGGTGGCCGCCGACATTGATCCCTCGCAGAAGCGCGACTATTTTCATCGGATATCAACTTACCGACCGCCCACGCAGGGAGAAACCATCATGACGCGTTTCGTCGCTACGGCACTACTCGCAGGTTTAATCTTCGGCGGAGTTCTGCGCGGCGCGCAGGCCGAGGAACCGCCGCAATTACTTCTCTGGCCCGAGGGCGCGCCGGGCGCGGTCGGCAGCGAAGACACCGATAAGCCCTGCGTGTGGCTGCATCGGCCGCCAGCCGAAAAAGCGGGCGGCGGCGCCGTGATCGTCTGCCCCGGCGGAGGCTACGGTCACCTGGCCATGACGTACGAGGGGCACGAAGTCGCCGACTGGTTCAACGAGTATGGCGTCACGGGCTTCGTCCTGCGTTATCGCCTCGCTCCCCGGTACCATCACCCGGCGCCGATATCGGACGCCCAACGTGCCATTCGCCTGGTGCGCTCCCGCGCCAAAGAGTGGGGGATCGATCCGGCGCGGATTGGCATCATGGGCTTTTCGGCAGGTGGGCACCTGGCTTCGACCGCGGCCACGCATTTCGACGATGGCAAATCAGACGCTGCGGACCCGATCGACCGCGTGAGCTGCCGGCCTGATTTCGCGATCCTGGCTTATCCCGTGATCACGCTGACCGGGGAGTACGCACATGGCGGTTCGCGCGAAAACCTATTGGGCAAGAACCCGCCGCCCGACCTGGTGGCCAGCCTTTGCAATCAAAACCAGGTGACGTCGCGCACTCCGCCGACGTTTCTGTTTCATACCGCGGCCGATAAGCCGGTGCCGCCGGAAAACAGCATCATGTTCTTCCAGGCGCTGCGCAAGGCCAACGTTCCCGGCGAGATGCATATCTACCAGGAGGGACCGCACGGCGTGGGACTGGCGCGCAACAATCCCGTGCTCTCCACCTGGCCCGAATGCCTGGCCACGTGGCTGGAAGAGCGCGGCGTGCTGAAGAAGAAGGAGTAGAATGCGCGATGGCGTAGACGTTTCAGCACAACGTCGAACATCGCGGTACGTTTTGACCCTCCCCCTGCCCCCTCCCTGACAGGGAGGGGAGCCAAGGTTGGTTTCCCAAATGGCTTCGACTTCGCCTTGGATCATTGACGTCACGGATGCGACCTTCGACCAAGAGGTTCTTGCGCGCTCCCAGGAGCTGCCGGTCGTCATCGACTTCTGGGCCCCCTGGTGCGGTCCTTGCCGGCAGTTGGGACCGCTTCTGGAGAAGCTGGCCGCCGAGGGAGCCGGCAAGTTCCTGCTGGCGAAGATCAATGTCGACCAGTCGCCTGGCATCGCGGGCGAAATGCGCGTCTCGTCGATCCCGGCCGTTTTCGCGGTGCGACGCGGGCAACTGGTGAATCAATTCGTGGGGCTGCTGCCGGAGCCCGATTTGCGGCGCTGGCTGGAAGCCCTGGAGCCGAGCCCCGCCGAGCGATCGCTGGCCGAAGCCGAGGCGCTCGAAGCCAACGATCCGGCCGCGGCCGAGGCGAAATTGCACGCAGCGCTGGAACAATCGCCGCAGAACCGGCCACTGCGAATTGCCCTGGCCCGGGTCCTGGCGGCGCAAGATCGGCTCGACGACGCCGAAGAACAGATCAAGCACTTGGAGCGCGAAGGCTATTTGGAAAACGAGGCCGAGCAGATCAAAGCCCGCTGCCAGTTGCGGCAGGCAGCCCGGCTGGCCGGTGACGTGCCGACGGCACAAGCGGCGGTTGCCGCGGCGCCAAGCGATCCTCTGGCCCAGCTAAAACTGGCCTACGCGTTGGCGGGGGACGGCAAATATGCGGAAGCCTTGCAGACGGCGCTTGTGGTCGTGCAGACGGATCGCAAGGGGCAAGGGGACGCGGCCCGGCAATTGATGGTTGATATCTTCCACGCGTTGGGCCCGGACGATCCGGTCGTCGGCGAGTATCGGCGCAAGCTGTCGTCCGCCTTGTACTAGCCCGGAATTTTTGACGTTTCACGCTCGCAAAGGAGTGTTTTTCGATGGCCGGCGACACATGGTATTACGCGCAGGATGGTAGATCGGTCGGGCCGATGTCGTTCGAGGATTTGCTGAAGAAGCTGCCTGGCGTGGGCGGCGGCGAAGCTTTGGTGTACGGCCCGTCGACCACGGGCTGGCTCGAAGCTCGTCACATCCCGGCCATCGCCGACGTGCTGCGCGGCGCGGGCGCGCCGCCGGTGCCTCCCGCAGCGCGAAGCTCCGACGAGATCGACTACGAAATCTTCGGCCAGGAGATGCAGTACGTCGAAGTCACGCTCGACCCCGAGGAAGTCGTCATCGCCGAACCGGGCGCCATGATGTACATGACTTCCGGTATTCAAATGGAAACCCTCTTCGGCGACCCGTCGAACAAAGGGGGCTTCTGGTCGAAGATGATGACCGCCGGCAAACGGGCCCTGACCGGCGAGTCGCTCTTCATTACCGCCTTTGCCAATCATGCGCAGCAGCGCGAGCACGTCGCGTTCGCCGCGCCGTATCCGGGCAAGATCTTGCCACTGCACCTCGACCAGTTAGGGGGCGAGCTGATCTGCCAGAAAGAATCGTTCATCTGCGCGGCGCGTGGCATTCAGATCAACATCGCGTTTCAAAAGCGCTTCGGCGTGGGCCTCTTCGGTGGCGAAGGTTTTATCATGCAGCGGCTTCAAGGCGACGGCATCGCCATGGTACACGCCGGCGGCACGCTGATGCGGCGCACGTTGACCGCTGGTGAAAAGCTGCGCGTCGACACCGGCTGCCTGGTGGCCCTGGCGCCGAGCGTCGATTACGACATTCAGTTCGTTGGCGGCATCAAGAACACGCTCTTCGGCGGCGAGGGCTTGTTTTTCGTAACACTCACGGGACCAGGCGACATCTGGCTGCAATCGCTCCCCTTCTCGCGCCTGGCCGGCCGCGTTTTGGCCGCGGCGCCCGAGCGCGGCGGCGGCCGGGACGAAGGCTCGGTCCTTGGTGGCCTGGGACGGCTCTTGGACGGCGATAACCGTTAAACCACGGGAAAACGCCTGATTTGTGCGCCGGATACTCTGGCCGCGGCCGGCGCCGGCCAGCGGCGCCAATTGCAGGTAATTTGGGCCAAAGCTAGAATTCATCGACCGCGAATAGGGAAGGGTTCTCGCGGCAAACGCCCCACCCGGCCGCAGCCGGCGAAAACAAGGACGATTTTCAAGCGTCATCGCCCGCCACGAGCCGTGCCTCGGGGGCGACGTAAATTTCCCCAGGGCATCCAGCCATGTAGCAATCGATTCGATGCGGCGGCCAGTCGGCGGCGAGAGTGATTCTCCTGCTTGGCTCCCGGGTTCCTTCGGCGCGGCAGGACGTCCGAAGCCCCCCGAGCGACACGCCATCGGTTCGACGTGCTTCTTTTTGCGCTCGAGGTCGCTGCGTTGCCCTGTTGCACGCGCGCCATAAACGACGAATGAACGACAGTTCAGCAAACAATCCGGCGGCGACTCCTGGGTCCCCGGCAGGTTCGTCCGCGGAGGGGACCGCCGAATCGAATAACGCCAGTCCGAATAGCGGCGTTCCAAGCAGTGCCGCTTCGAACGGCAGCGTTAAGGACCTGGCCGCCCAGGCCGTCGCGGCGGAAGAAGCCACGCCCCCCTTGCCCGAAGGGAACGAGACGATCTCCGAACCCGAGCGCGAGGGACCGATCGTCACGACCATTGGCGCCCCGACCGGCGAAACGGTCGTGCAGAAGATTCCCGAGAAGGTCAAAACCCTGTTGGTCGGCAAGCCGCGCGACCTGGCCGACCAATCGGTCTTTCACCACGTGTCGCTGGTGGCGTTCTTGGCCTGGGTGGGATTGGGAGCGGACGGACTCTCCAGCTCTTGTTACGGCCCGCCCGAGGCGTTCGCCACGCTCGGCGAGCACGCGTTCCTGGCGATTTTCCTGTCGCTGATGACGATCCTTACCGTGTTCGTCATCTCGGCCTGCTATCGGCATATCATCGAGGAATTCCCCAGCGGCGGTGGCGGCTATCTGGTCGCCTCGAAGCTGCTCGGACCGCGCGTGGGGGTCGTGTCGGGCTGTGCCCTACTGGTCGACTACGTGCTGACGGTCACCACGTCGATCGCGGCGGCGGGGAATGCGCTCTTCGGTATCGAGCCCTTCAATCATTTTCACAGTTGGAAGGTCGAGACCGAACTGGCCGCGATCATCCTGCTGATCGTGCTCAACCTGCGCGGCATCAAGGAATCGGTGAAGTTCCTGCTGCCGATTTTCATCGTCTTTCTCATCACCCACGCGCTCTTGATCTTTGGCAGCCTGGGGTTGCACGTCGGCAGCAGTGTGACGGTGGTCAACGATATTGCTGCTGAGGTGAAATCGAACATGAGCGGCGGGCTGGGCCTGATGGGCATGATCGCCCTGTTGCTCAAGGCCTACACGATGGGGGCCGGTACTTACACCGGAATCGAAGCGGTTTCCAATAGCATGCCTGTCATGCGCGAGCCGCGCGTCGCCACCGCCAAGCGCACCATGACCTACATGGCGTTTTCGCTGGCCATTACGGCCGGTGGACTGATGATCGCTTACCTGCTCCTGGGTGTCACCCACAGCGAAGATCGCACCATGAATCAGATTCTGTGCGAGCGCTTCGTGGCTGACCTCGGGCTGGGCGAAGGGATTTCGGGTTCGACCTTCGTGTGGGTAACGATCCTGGCCGAAGCGCTCTTGTTGTTCGTGGCCGCCCAGGCCGGCTTTATCGACGGGCCACGCGTGTTGGCCAACATGGCCCACGATTCCTGGATGCCCCATTGGTTCGCCAACCTCTCTGAGCGGCTGGCCACGCACAACGGCGTGATGCTGATGGGTTTTGCCGCAATCGCAGCGCTTTTGTACACCGGCGGCGACGTCACCACGCTCTTGATCATGTACTCGATCAACGTCTTCTTGACGTTCTCGCTGTCGATGATCGGCATGGTCCGCCATTGGTGGCAGCTGCGCAACGAGCATCCGTGGTGGCGGCGCCGCCTGGCTTTGTTTCTTTTCGGCGCCGTGATGTGCGTGTCGATCTTGTGCCTGACTATCGTCGAAAAGTTCGACGTCGGCGGCTGGCGAACGCTGGGCGTGACGGGCTTGCTCGTGGGCCTGTGCTTCTGGACCCGCAATCACTACGACACCGTGATCGCCAAGGTCCGTCGGCTGGACGAAACGCTCGGCCAGCTTTCCGCCCCGCCGAACGCCACGGCCGGCGAGGTCGATCCGAAGCTGCCCACGGCTGTGATCCTGGTCGGCGGCTACAGCGGCCTGGGCGTACACACGCTCTTGAACGCCGTGCGCTTCGCCCCCGGCCATTTCAAGAACATGGTGTTCATCTCCGTGGCGGTGGTCGACTCGGGCAATTTCAAGGGTGCCGCGGCGCTTGAGGATCTGCGCCAGCATACCGAGGAATCGCTCGCCAAGTACGTCGACCTGGCGCGCCGGCTGGGTATGCCAGCCACGAGCTACATGACCATCGGCACCGAGCCGGTGCACGAGCTCGAACTGCTCTGCCTGTCGATTGCCAAGCAGTATCCGAAGGTGGTTTTCTTCGCAGGCCAATTGCTGTTCGAGCAAGACACCTGGTACCACCGCCTGCTGCACAACCAGACCGCCTTCTCGTTGCAGCGGCGGCTGCAGTGGGTCGGTCTGCCGATGGTGATCCTGCCGACCCGCGTACGCTAGAGACGCTCGACGCGTGCCCGGGCCGGGTCTACCGTTTTTGAAAGGCGTCCCGTCCTCTCGCGCGGGCGGCCTCCCAGGGCAAATACCCCGGGGCTGAGGGTTTGACGTGTCGGCCACCCCCATTGCCTCTTTGCCTGCCTCATGGTACCTACACGGCTCGGCAGTTAACGGCGGCACAAGCCTGACAACCGACACTTGCCGCACGGTTATCAGCGACAGATTTACGGCCGACCGGCGACGACCGATCTCGTGGCTGACAGGGGGAGTTGGCGGACTATACTAGTGCTCTGTGAGACCTGAACGTTCGTAGGGAACGCGTGTGCCAGAGCATGAGGAATTTGCTCGCCGCGGGTCGACTTGCGTCTCCGCCGGTCGTGCCGCGCGGGGCCCCGCTCCTGCCTGCGATGCAGAACGAGGGGGGGATGGCCGGTGGTTGCCGAAGTCCGAGTGGGAAGAGGGCCGATGCCCAGAGCCTTGAGTATCAGCGGAATCGTCGTCGCGATCCTGCTCATCCTGGTGTTCGGCCTGGACGTGGCGCTCGGGTTCCCGTTCGGTGGGGCGAGCAAGACCATGGATATCGGGTTCTGTATCGCCGCGCTGCTCTTGGGGTACCTGAGCTGGTCGACGCTGCGCGAGCTGCCGTAGCGGCGCCCCGGCTGAACCGCTCTCGGACGTAATGCCCTTCATGCTTATTCGCCGGCGGCGAAAAAGCATGCCACGCTTCCCGGCATGGCACGGCTACGCGGCCCGGCGACGCAGAATCGAGCAAGCCGGCGCGGCCACGCGTTGCCAGGTCAGGCCGGCGGCGGCCCCGGCAAGCGTTTCGCTGCGCAGGCGCCCCTGGTCGGCATAGGACGCAATTTGCCGCACGACCGAGCGGGCGTCGTCCATGAGACGCGAGTGCTGGCTCGCAGCCTCGGCCAGGTCGACGTGCAGGTGAACCATGTCGCCGGCGCCCACGGCGCGATCGACGGCCTGCCGGAGGCGCCGCACCCCGTCTCGCGCCAAATCCAGCGCTTGCGGCATGCGCCACAATCCCCAGCGCAGCTTTTGCGGAATTTCGCTCGCCCGGGCCGACAGCGGCAATAACCACCGGCTGCGCCGCCACAGGCCACGTGACGTGGCCACCTCGGTTTGCAGGCCGGATTCGGCAATGTGAATCGCCGCGATTCCGTATTTCACCAGCAGCTGATACATGTCGCCCGACAAGCTCCGCGGTACGAGCGCGCTGGCCACGCTCAGGCCCGCGGCGCGCGATCGCAGCGCTTCGCGCCGCAACTGCTCGACGATTCGCGGAGAGTCATCGGCCGCGAGCGAGATCGCCAGCGCCTGCCGCGGATGTTGCTCATCGATCGCGCCGGCCCCTTTGAAGTCGACCGGAGAGCGCGTACCCCAGGTCGCGGCCACATCATGCTCGACGAGAAACTGCAGCATCGATTCGGCGGCCGCCGTGACGGCTTGCATCGAACCGGCCTCGCCGGATCGCGCGTCGGCCGACAGGGAGAACAGCACCACGGCAGGAGACGGACTGACTCGCATGACAACACCCTCACGTTTCCGACGGACAAACCGCGCCCCGGCTAGACATTCGTCGGCTGTGCCAGCACGTCCACTCGAAGGAATGTAACGGGCGTACGGGGCGAGAAACGGCGCCCAGTTTTTCGCGTTCGGGCACGCTAGCGAATGGCGCGACTGTAGGGGCATGTGCGTGGCGGCGCGGCCGGCATGTTCCGAAAAGTCAGCCGGCAAGAATCGCGTCAACGAGCCCAGACGTCGTATACACCGCGGCTTCCGCCGCGACCTGATAGCCCAATTCTCGCAACGTCTGGCTCGTGACAGGGCTGATACTCGCCAAACGTGCCCGATGCAAATTCTGCCCGAACAAAGCCGCCAAGGATCGGGCAATGGCCGAACTGGTGACGGTCACCCACGGGCGACTGCCGGTCCCCAAGGCTGCCGCGACTGCGGGATCGGCTGTTGTCACGTCGCGGCTCTCGTAAACGACAACTTGCTCGACCGTGGCCCCGGCCTGTCGTAATTCCTCGGCCAACAGCTCCCGACCGCGGCTGGCCCGGGCGAGCAACACACGTCGTCCGGCAACTTTTTCGGCGAGCGCGGCCGCCAGCCCTTCGGCCCGGTACTCGCCAGGAACCAGCTCAGCCCGCAGCCGATAGCGGGCCAGCTCTTCGGCCGTGGCTGGTCCAATGGCCGCGAGTTTTACGCCGGCCAGCCGTCGCGCGTCGTCGCGCTCGAGCAATCGATCGAGCAGATAACGAACACCGTTGGCGCTAGAAAAGACCAGCCAATCAAACTCAGATAGCCGCGCAAGCGCCGCGTCGACGGTTCCCCAATTCGTCAGCGGACGAATCTCGATCGCCGGTTGAACGAGCACATCGGCGCCCAACTCGCTGAGCCGCGCACAGAGGTCATCCGCTTGCGCGCGCGGCCGGGTCACGATCGCGCGCTCGCCAAACAGCGGCCGCGCCGTGAACCAATCGGAAAGCGGCTCGGTTCCCGCCACATCGCCCACAATGGTAATCACGGGCGGCCGTAACTTCCGCTGGTGAAACTCGCGCGCGACAGTGCCCAGCGTCGTGCGCAGGGTCGTCTGATCGGGCCAGGTGCAGCGACGAATCACGGCCACGGGCGTGGCAGCGTCGAGCCCTCCGGCCATCAGGCCGGCGGACCAATGATCGACGGTGGTAACGCCCATGTAAAACACGAGCGTGCCAGGAAATCTCGCCAGCGCGGCATAATCGACCGCCGATTCCTTGCCGGTCTCCTCATGCCCCGTGACCAGCGCCACGGCCGAGGATAATTGTCGTCCGGTGACGGGCACGCCGGCGTAAGCACCGGCCGCCAGCGCCGTGGTGACGCCGGGCACGATTTCGAACGGCACGCCGGCAGCGGCCAAGGCGCTGCATTCTTCGGTGGCGCGCGCGAAAACCAGTGGATCGCCCGCCTTCAGCCGCACGACGCTCCGTCCCGCGCGGGCGGCCGTGATCATGCGCTCGTTCACCTCCTGTTGCGACATGATCCGCCCGCCCCCATGCCGCCCGAGACAGACCAGCTCGGAGCGCGGCGACGCGTGCGAGAGTACTTGGGGATTGACCAGATAGTCGTAGAGGACCAAATCGGCCCGCCCCAACAAACTCGCTCCGCGCACGGTCAACAGCCCCGGATCGCCCGGCCCGGCCCCGACCAGAAACACCCGGGCTGGCGTGTGCTGAGGCGTCGACGGCATAAGAACGCTCGTTTGTGTGCGGGGGGCATGCTGGTAGAATGGAAGATCGGCGATTTGGGCACCGGGGATGTCCTGCGGGCTCGCTCGCCGCCAGGGCTGCCCTGCGGCAAGCCGGCTCTCACTTTTATCGATCTTAGGGACTGGCCGCACGGCCTCCCAGTAGTGGCGGGCCGGATTTTGTACTGCACGACGCATCGGCTTGCGGCGTGCCGCCGCGCGGCCCGACCGAGAGAGGTTGTCCCCGAGTCGAAAGTTCGTCTTGCCCTTGTTTCCACTGCGGTTTGCAAACCTCCGAGCCTATGGCCGAACAGCCCCCCAAACCTCCATCGAACGACGGCCCGCAGCCGATTTCTCCGCAAACGCGCAAGCGCTTGCAGCTGTGCTTTGAAACGGGGAGCAAAAGCTCGTCCGGCGGCAATTACGATTATGCCACCGAGATGTTCACCATGTGCGTCAAGGGGGATCCGGGCAACCTGATCTACGTACAGAACTTTCTCGGCAACCTGCAGAAGAAATACAACAACAACAAGAAGGGAGCCGGGAAGCTCGCCGCGCTGGGCATCACTACGGCCAAAGGCGCGATCGCCAAGTCACGCGTGCAAAAAGATTGGAAGGGCGTCATTGCCTCCGGCCTGGAGATCCTCAAGGTCAATCCTTGGGACCTCTCTGCGCTCAAGGACATGGCCAACGCCTGTGAGCAATTGCAGCTCGATGAAGCGCAGCTCGCCTATCTCAAGTTGGCGTTGGATGTCGACATCGCCGATCCTGAAATCAACCGCTTGAATGCCCGCGCGCTGGGCCGACTCGGGCGGTTCGACCAGGCCATCCTCTGCTGGAGCCGCGTGCAAAAGGCGATTCCCCGCGACGAAGAGGCGGCCCGCGCGATCCCCAACTTGACCGTCGAAAAGACGATTCACCGCGGCGGCTACGAAGATGCCGAGTCCAGCACCGAGGTGATGGCCGACAAGGACGCCCAGTCCGATCGCCAGGGCACGAGCGGCCCGAAGCTGACGCCGGAGCAGCAACTCGAAAAGGCGATCGCCAAGAATCCCGAGAAGGTCGACAACTATTCCGAGCTGGCCGACCTGCACCTGCGGCACGATCGCTTGGAGGAGGCCGAAAAATGGCTGGCCAAGGCGCTGCAAGTCTCGGGGGGTGAAATCACGATCCGCGAACGGCTGGAAGACATCCAGATGCGGCGGGCACGCCGCGACCTGGAGATCGCCCAGAAGCGCGCGCAAACTGAAAAGACTCAGGAAGCAGTCGAGCTGTGGAAGCAGATGGCCGAGGCCTTGAACCGCACCGAGCTGGAAGTGTATCGCAGCCGCTCGGACCGCTACCCGGACAACGCCAGCTTGAAATTCGAGCTGGCCTTGCGCCTGCAACGGGCCAAGAACTACGCCGAGGCCATCAAGGTTTATCAACAGTCGATGGCCGACACCAAGCGCAAGGCGGCGATCCACCTCGGTCTCGGCGAGTGCTTTCAAGGAATCAAGCAGTTCAAGCTGGCGGCCAGCAATTTCGACCAGGCGGTCGCCGCGACCAACGATCGCGAGCCGGAGCAAAAGAAGGTCGCCCTGTATCGCGCCGGCAAATTGGCCCTGTTCATGAAGAACCTGGAAGTGGCCGACAAATACCTGACCGAGCTGGCCGGGCTCGATTTCGGCTACAAAGATGTCGGCGACCTGCTGGACAAACTGAACCAATTAAGAGAAGATGGCGGGTCCTCGGGCTAGCCGCCGCGGGTAAGTTCGCGGCCTGGCGGCTGGAACCTGCTGGCCGCAAATCCTTGTTTTTCTGGGCCTGATTCTCCGTATGCCGACAACCAATAGTGCCAAGAAGCGTCTTCGCCAGAACGTCGTCCGCCGGGCGCGCAATCGTGCCACGCGCAGCTTGTTGAAAACCGAGGTTCGCAAGGTGCGCGAAGCCGTGGCCGAGGCCGACGCGGAGAAGGCCGGCGCGGCACTGCGGGAAGCCGCCAAGAAACTCGACAAGGCCGCGGCGCGTGGCGTCATTCACGGCAATGCGGCGGCCCGCATCAAGTCGCGTCTGTCGCTGGCCGTAAAGAACGCCAAGGGAGCCACGCCCACCAAGGCGGCCAAGAAGCCCAAGGCGAAAAAGGCCTAAGCCCCTCAGACTCAACGGCACGACCCGCTCATTCGCGACATTCGCTCCCTGCCCGCGTTTGATCCCTTTCCAGGGCAGCCGCGTCCTCGCGCGCCGGTTTGCATTTCCTGTCCGGCGCGGCCATGATCGAGCGAGAGGTGCCGCGCCGCCGTTTCACGGGCACCCTTGTTCTTCTGGGTATTGGCCATGCCCCCGACCGACACGCGGATCGCTGTGTACACCGGGTCGTTCGATCCGATCACGCTCGGACACCTGAACGTCATCGAGCGCGCCAGCCGACTGGTCGATCGGCTGATCGTGGGGATCGGCATCAACGCCGGCAAGGACCCGCTGTTTACGTTGGAAGAGCGCGAGGCGCTCGTGCGACGCGTGACCGCGCACATCCCTAACGTCGAGGTGCAGGAGTTTTCCGGCCTGGCTGTTCATTTCGTGCGCAAGTGCAACGCCCGCGTCATGATTCGCGGCGTGCGCCCGCTGACGGATCTCGAGACCGAGATCACGATGATGATGGCCAACCGACAGCTCGATCCGAAGATCGAAACCGTCGTGCTGTTGGCCGACGCCGAGTTCGCGCACGTCTCCAGCTCGCTGATCAAGCAAATCGCGCCGTTGGCCGACGACGAAGAGTTGGGCCGGTTCGTGCCGCCGGAAGTGATCGCCGCTCTGCGGCAGAAAATGGATGGCCGGCCGATGCCGTCGCGCGATATTTAGCAAGCGCGGCGAATCTCGAAATTTCTGGGTGGCAACCTGCGACTTGCCTATCTGTCGGCGGAAATCTGCGCCGGCAACTCGGCAAAGTTCCGCAGGATACGCAACCCATCGCTTTGGCTCTTCTCCGGATGAAATTGCGTGGCGAAAAGATTGTCGCGCGCAATGGCGGCCGTGAACGGCTGCGGATAATTGGCCTCGGCGGCGATGACCGTGCGATCGTTCGGAACGACGTAGTAGGAATGAACGAAGTACACGTAGGGCGCACTGGACAGGCCCGCGAACAAGGGTTGCGGCTGGCGAAGCTCCAGTTCGTTCCAGCCCATGTGCGGCACCTTGAAGCCTTCGCGTGGGGCGAAGCGTACGACTTCGCCGCCCAAGATGCCCAGCCCTTCGTGGCGCCCCCCCTCGTAACTGACCTCGAAGAGAAGCTGCAGCCCCAGGCAGATGCCCAGGAAGGGCCGGCCTGAGCGCGCCGCCCGGCGCGTGACGTCCGCCAATCCGCGCTCGCGCAGCTCGTGCATGGCGTCGCCAAAGGCCCCCACGCCCGGCAGCACCACGCGCTCGGCCGCGTCGATCGTGGCTGGGTCGCTGGTGATCACGGCCTCGTGCCCGACCTTTTCGAAGCCCTTCTGCACACTGCGCAGGTTGCCCATACCGTAGTCGATGACCGCAATCATTCTCTATCGCGAAAAGTCCAGAAAGCTTGAGAGGAAGGGAATCGCCGGAACCCGCGAAGCGAACGCGGCAAGTGCCTGCAAGGACAGCCTCCCTCGAGGCCCGGTTCGCCCCGAATACGATTCTAGCGTCCCGACGTGCGCTCGGGGTAGATAACGAGTTCCACGCGGCGATTTCGCTCTTTGCCGGCGGCCGTGCCGTTGGAGACGATCGGATGGTTCGGGCCGTGCCCTACGACGAACAACTGGCCCGGCTGCAGCCGGGAGCGGAGCGAAACATAGTCGTAGACCGCCAGGGCCTCGCCGATCGAGAGCTGATGGTTGTTTTGCCACTTGCCGGCACTGGCTGAGTCGTTGTCGGTGTGCCCTTCGATCCCCACGATCTGGTTCGGATACAGCCGTACGATGTCCGCGGCGACGGTATCCAGGAGCGGACTCGCCTCGGGAAGCAGTCGTGCCGTGCCAGGCGAGAAGAGCCGGGAGCTGGGAATCTCGATCCGCACCACGTCGCCATCGGCGCGGGCTTGGACCCCCGGAATATCGATCGCCGGGAGCTGACTCTTCAGGCTGTTGTTGGCCGTGATCTTGGCGCCGGCCTGCGGCTTGGCCGAGACGGTCCAGGCCTCGGGCCCGTTGCCTCCAGGCGGCGTTTGTTCTTTGACCTTGGCCAGTTGCGACGTGGCGCTACCCAACTGATCCCGGAGTGCCGCCACCTGGTCCTCGAGCAGGCGCGATTGTTGCTGCGACTGGCCGAGCATGGTCTGCAGCTCTTGATTGTCCTTGTCGAGCGCCAAAGCGCGCGTTTGCAGTTCCGTATTGCGCTGCGCGAGTGCGACTTGCTGCTGCTGCAGGCTTTGCACCTGGCTTTGCGCGGTGAGCGAGTTTTGCGCGCAGCCGACCAGCACGGCTAACGGCAAAATCCACGGCCAGCGCACAGCGGCCACGGCTCGCATGGCGGCCTACTCCCAGTTAGGTGCAGAAGAGCGATGAGATTGAAGCCGAGGTGCAACGACCGGACGGCCCGCCGCAATGCGCCCGCGTGCGCAAGGGCAACACGAGCGCAAGAGCGCCGCAGGGACCAATCGGCGAGGGATGGTAGCCTCGGCGAATTAGCGACACAAGGCCAATCGCGCGTCGCTGGGAGAAGCCAGCTCCCGCGCCAGCATCGCCCCAGCTAGCGTGTCGGTGGCTGGGTATTGGCCATAGAAGCGTTTGATGAAATGACGATGCCACGGCGACGGCGCGTGAGCCTGCCAGCCCCATCGCGCCAGCAGTCGGTCCGAAATGCGCGCCGTGGTGACGTCGCACAGGATGGCATCGCAGCGCTTCCAGCGGGCCAGCTCGTCCAGGGCGCCCAGAGCGCCGCGAATCGTGGCCAATGATGTGCCTTGCGCCGACAAGGCATAGTCGACGATCAGAAACTGCCGCAGCCTGCGCGGCTGGCGATAATAGAGCCAGCAGCGGTCGCCCGTGCGCAGCCGATGGGCAAGCCGGCCCCACAAGCTCACCTCCAACTGAGAGACGCGCCGGGCGAAAAGACGCGGCCGGACGCTCACCAGCCGCCCGGCGGCCACTTCGATCATGCCGCACCGGGCGCGCCGGAGACGCGCGGGCGATGGCCGATAATGTGCCGCGTCAGGTGGCGCTGGCATGCCGACGGGCCTCGCAGAAATGGGAAGTGCCTGTGACCGCGCCTTCGCGCGATCACAGGCCGTTCCACGTCCAAACTTCAGAACGCCGCTCCCTTGTACGTCAGTGGGCGCCAGGCCCTAGTTCGAGGCCGGGCGAGCCGACTCGTGGTGACGCTGCGCGTGCGGCGTCGACGGCTCCCGCTGCGCCGCACGTTCTGGTTGTCCCTCGTGATCGCGCGGCGATGCTTCCTGCGCCGTGGCTTCGGTCGATGGCTCGTCCGTCGTCTCTTCCTCGTCGAAATACTGCGGTTCGTAGAGCGCGATCCATGGCTTTTGCGGATCGACGGGCCTGGTGAAATTCACCGCGATGCCGGCCCCCGGCCCGACCTCGACGTTCGTTTCGCGATTCTGTTCCTGCCCATGGTCGTTCCACACCGTGCGCACGTCGAACTTTTCGGGATGATCGTCGTCGTTGTCGATTTCCGGTGTCAGCAGCACGCGCTGGTTGCCTTCCCCCTGTACGAGCTGCCCGTTCAAGTAAACCTGGGCGTCCTTGCTCGGAAGCGCCAGATAGATCGCACCGCGAGAGTCGAAGGTGTTGTCTTCCTCTTCTTCGTTCTCCATGCTCGTGTCATTGGCGGCCAACTGATCGATCGGCGGACGCTGTGCGCTGTTCTGCTGCGTCTCGGCATACGGGTTCTCGATCGGCGCGCCACTGTCGGCCAGCGTGCTCGCGGCCGGCGTCGTGCTGTTCGGCACTGTATCGGTTGTGTCGTTGGCAAGGTAATTCCCCGTCAAAGGCGCCGAGATCGGCTGATTTGCGCCGTAGCTCGACCAGCCGCCATACGGAGCGCCCCACGCGCCGAGACCGTAGCCGGCCAAACCCCAGCCGAGGTTCGATCCCCAACCGCCACCCCAGCCGCCCCAGCCCCCACCCCAGCCACCGCCGTAGCCACCCCAGCCGCCGCCCCCCCAACCGTGGTGCGAGTGGTGGTGGCTGTGATGATGCGAGGCGTGATGGTGGCTATGGGAATGGTGATGATTGCCATGGTGTCCGCCGTGATGGCCGCCATGATGACCGCCGCCGTGACCTCCGCCATGCCCACCGCCGCGGGCCATGACACGGCCCGTCGCCACTGCTATCGACAGACCAACCACAGCCACGACAACCAGCGAGCGATGCAATCGCAACGACATAGTTCTCACCCTCTGCAAGTAGGACCAGGGATACATCCGCGCGGCCGGGAACGGCACGCGAACTCGTGATGTTCGGAATGCGCCCGCCGAAACCACATCCTGGCCTGCGGGCTCATGGGAAATCTATTTTCCGTTCCGGCCCCGTGTCGCGCACGGACGATTGCGTCGGCAGGCGAAAACGTGCTCCGGCGGGTCGCCGCACGGAACAATTGCTACAGCCGCGCCAGAGGGCTTGGCGGCGCCCTGCCCGAGTCGGTTTCCCAGGCTACGAATGACCCGGCGGCGCTCATGCGCCCCCCAGGGCTTCGCGAAGGGCTCGCCACACGCGCAGCATGACCGCGAGCAATACCAAGCACACGCCAAGCGCCGCGGGCACCAGCCAGGGAACGTCGTAAAGCGGGTTGGCCCAAGCCCACAGCGCGCCCCACTTCACGATCACCACCAGCGCGGCGAGGCAAAGAAATGGCCCATAAGGAATGACGTTGTCGCGATAGGCGAACCACTGGATCAAGCCCACGACTAACCCCGCCAGGGGCGCGAGAAAGAAGACCATCGGGCTGGCCTGCCAGCCGAGAAAGCTGCCGATCATGGCCATGAGCGTGACGTCGCCGAATCCCATCGCCTCGCGCGCGAGCGCCCAACCGGCGGCGACGCGCACCGCCCAGATCAGCCCGCCGCAGGCGGCCATGCCGACCAACGAGCTCACCAGCCCCAACCAGCGCTCGCCCCCCATCGACCACACGACGGTGATGAGCGCAGCGCCGACCAAGCCACAGGCGACCACGATGATGCTCAAGGGATCGCGGCGCCAGCGGGCCAGCATGAGCGACAATGCCCGCCGCCAGCCGCGACGCCCGCGCCGCGGCCACGGCAAGAGAGCCACGCACCACAGAAGGAAGCAGAACAACGCCACCAGCAGCCACGCGATCGTCCCCCGCGGCGCCAGATGCGCGGGCGGATCGTTCGGACTGGCCAAGGTGAGAAATCCAATCATCGGGCCTGCGACGCGCTGCTCGATGACCGGCAACAACGACGCGGGTACCGTCACCGCGGCCAACAAACCCAGCAGCGTGCCCGGCACCGTCACGAGGTCAGGAATCGTCTGTTCGTCGATATCCACGAGCGACGCCACCAGCATCAAGGTGATCAGCACCAGGTGGCTGATGAATTGGGCGTGCAAGTAGAAGCCGTCGCCCTGCGCCGGGACAAAGCCGAGCGGCGCCAGCGGGCGGACCAGCTCCCAGCGATGTACTTCCCAGACATAGAGCGCCGCGAAGGCGAGTCCCAGCAGCAGTTCCACGACCAGCGGCCGCCAGCCACTCGGGCCGGGATGGCTGTCCTCCCAGCGCCGCGCCTGCCACGATCCCACGATCGGCAGCCAGGCACGGCGCAGCCTCACATCGCCAGGCGAGGGATGCGCGCCACCGGCCGCGACGTAGAGCGGCCGTTGCATGGCGACCAACCACCAGGAAAACCAGTTGGCCAATCGCGCAACGCCGGCTCCCACGACAAAAAGCACCATCAATCGCAAGGGAAGCGGCATAAGAGCCCGAGGCCTTTAGCCTCCCTCCGAGCCGCACGAGGCTAGCTGCAAACGATCGATGATCTCGCCAGCGATGTCGCCCGGCTCGCGATCGTCGGTGGCGACAGTAATCGTGGCCGCCTCTTCGTACAGCGGCGTGCGCTGGGCCAACAATTGGCGGATCTCTTGCTCGCCGCCGGCCAGCAAGTTGGGCCGCCGCGCGGCGGTCGTCGCATCGGCCGCGATGCGCGCGGCGATCGTCTCGACCTGGGCCGTCAGCCACACCACGGCGCCGGCCGCGGCCAGCGCCCGACGGTTCTCCGGGCGCAGCACGACTCCGCCGCCGGCGGCGACGATGGTCCGCTCGCGCGCGACCAGCGCGGCGATGACCTGCGATTCCCGATCGCGAAAGGCCAGTTCCCCCTCGTCGGCGAACTGGGCCGCGATCGACTTGCCGGCACGCAGCTCGACTTCCACGTCGCT
This sequence comes from Pirellulales bacterium, assembly GCA_035546535.1. NCBI lineage: Bacteria > Pseudomonadati > Planctomycetota > Planctomycetia > Pirellulales > Pirellulales bacterium. Next base: position 70,462 of record DASZWQ010000087.1, read on the forward strand.
ATCGCACCAATCCCAGCCCAGGCGCAGCGCCAACTGTTGAGCGACCGTGGTTTTGCCGGTCCCCCGGTAGCCGATGAGCACGAGGTTTTCGGGCGTGGGCATGCGAGGGGCCAAAGCTGACGAGGAGATTTTCGATGTCTGCGAGCGTGCGACGGTATCCGCCGAAATTATAGATCGCCTGCCACACCTTGCGCGGCGGCGATCATGCTTTGGCCGGGCCGATCGTGCGGCGCAATACCTCGCGCATCAGTTCGGCGGGGGCATCCTGGCCCGTGAACAACTTGAATTGCAAAGCGGCCTGGCGGATGAACATCTCGACGCCGGTCACGACCGTGCAACTACGGCTACGCGCGTCTTTGACGAGCAAGGTGCTCTCCGGGTTGTAGACCGTGTCGAAGACGATCATCGCCGGCTTCAGATGGTGCTTTTCATAGGCCGTTTCGTCGACGTTGGGGTGCATGCCCAGCGGCGTGCAATTGATCAGCACGTCGACCGAGTAGTTGTAGCGGGCCGTCCAGTCGATGGCCCGGCAGCCAAGGAATTTGGCCAGCGCGTCGGCGCGGGCGCTGGTGCGGCTGGCCAGCGTGACCTCGGCGCCGCGGCGCATGAGGCCGTAAGCGATCGCGCGGGCTGCCCCGCCCGCCCCCAGCACCAGGGCCGAACGCCCCTGCAAGAAACGTGTGGTGGCCGTCTGTTCGTCCAGTTCCATGGCCGAAGCCAGGCTGTCCATGGCGGCGCGGTAATCGGTGTTGAAGCCCGACAACTCGCCGTTTTCGAAGAGGATCGTGTTCGCCGCGGCAACTCCTTTGACGGCGCCGTCGATCTTGCCGAGCCATTTCAGCACCGCTTCCTTGTGCGGGATGGTAACGCTCAGCCCGCGAATGCCGAGTTCGCGCGCGTCGTCGATGAAGCTGCCCAGGTCCTCGCGCGGGATGCGGAACGGCAGGTAGACCTTGTTCAACTGGGCGCTGCGAAAAGCTGCGTTGTGAATCAACGGGCTGAGGCTGTGGCCGATGGGGTCGCCGATGACGCCGTACAGCTCGGTTTCTGCCGTGATATGTTCGTAATCGTAAATCTCGCGCATCTGCTGAAAGCTGAGTTGCCCCGGCGCGAGGGTCCGTTCGTGATGGAATGTCGCGTACGTGAAGGGAGAGCCGAAGCGGCCTGCCAAAACGCGCGAGGGAGTGCCGATATCGCCCATGCAGAAGCCGACGGTCGGCTGCTGGCTCTCGCGCACCAGCCGCAGCATGCGCAGGTTGTCGTGCGGGTGATTGGCCAGCGTGGCCAGCTTGACGATATCGGCGTCGAGCTTCGTAAGCCGCGCGTGCAACTCGGCCAGGTTATCGGGCGTCTTGCGAAAATCGTGCAGGCTGACGATCCGCTTGGTCTTACCGTAGCGCGGAATCTTGGCGGCGACGTCTTCCTCCAGGTCGACGTATTCCACGCCTTCGGCGATCGCGGTGCGCAAGAGCATGATCCGCGCCGCCTCTTCGCCGTTGTATTTGCCGCCGTCCTGGGTGCGGCGGATCGTGATGATCACCGGCGAGGGGCGATCCGCGAGCACCCGTTTCAAATTGATCTGGCCGTTGATGTAGTCGAGCCGCAGCTCGACGAGCCGCGCCCCCTGCTCGACCAGGTGCTTATGTTCGGCAATCACGTGGCGATGCCGGCCACGGCCAATGCTGACGCAGATCATGATATTGCCCACGCGGCGGTAAGGAGAATCGCTCTAGTATAAGGTGTCGTCCGACAGGAGGCAGGGGCGCACTCGCGGTAGAAGCACGAGTTTCGCCCGGCGGGCGTGGGCGGAATCGCTCTGCGGCGGGACGCCGCGTCACGTGCGCATGAACTGCCGGTCCAGATCCTCGCGCGTGAAGACCAGGGCCGTGGGGCGGCCGTGGGGGCAATGGTGCGTGTCCTGGGCCAGGTGCCGGGAAGCGAGCAGGGCTTCGATCTCCTCCGGCGTGAGGGCGTCCCCCGCTTTCACCGCCGCCTTGCACGACATCATGTGCAATAGTTCGTCCAGCAGATCGCGCCGCTCGGGCGCGCGTCCCCCGGCCACCAACAATTCCACCATGTCACGCAATAGCGCCGCCGGCTGCGCCGCTTTCAGCATGGCCGGATAGCTCGATACCAAGACCGTGCCGCCGCCAAAGGGCTCGATGCGAATGCCCAACTGCGCCAATAGCTCGCGCTGCTCCAGGGCCGCGGCCGCCTCCGCAGGGGTGAGATCCACCGGCTCGGGCACGAGCAAGCTCTGTGTCTCGAGCGCCCCGGCCAGCACCTTGGCGCGAAATTGCTCGTACAACACGCGTTCGTGCAGCGCGTGCTGGTCGATCACCAGCACCCCTTCGGCGCTCTCGGTAACCAGATACCGGTTGTGAATCTGCACGGCCTGCGCCACCGGCGCCGCGTAAGGAGGAACCGAGGCAAACTCGCGCCGTGCATCGACAAAGTGGGGACGCAGATTCCAGGACGTTGATTCCCCCGCTCCGTATTCACTGGCGATGTGCCGAGAAAAATGCGATGTACCGTTTTCGTTCGTTTCGGACTCCGCCGCGAGCGGCTCTTCACTGCCACCGGCCGGATCCCAGTGCCGCTCCAAGGGAACAAGATCCAACGGCGCCGCAGGTGATGCGAGCGAAACGGGTAACGCCGCGCCGGCATTCGCCGCATCGACCTCGGCATCTTGCGAGCGCCGCGCGGCCAGTTCACTTTTGGCCCACTCGACGAACCTATTGCCGGACTGCGCCATCGGCGCGGCGCCATTTTGTGCGTTACCGCCGCTCGCGAAATCGATCGCTCCGAGGAACGCGTCGTTCGGCCGGGCGACGCGGTCGGCCGTGGCGGCATGCGTCAGGTCGCTGGTGAGAAATTTAGTGCGGATCGTGCCGAGCAATTGACTGTAGAGCCGACCGCCATCCTGGAAACGGACTTCGAGCTTCGTGGGATGGACGTTCACGTCGACCATTTCGGCCGGCATGTCAAAACACAGAAACGAAATCGGGTACCGGCCCGTCAGTAGCAGGCCGCGATACGCTTCGGCCAAGGCGTGTTGCAGCGCCCGGTCGCGGACGTACCGCCCGTTGAGAAACAGATACTGCATGCGCGTGTTGCCGCGGCTCTGGCTCGGATGGGCCACGTAGCCGGCTAAACGGATCGGCTGGTCGGCGCTGTCGATCCAGATCAAGGCGTCGCTCAATTCGGGTCCGAAAAACGCGCCGATCCGCTCGCGCCAATCCTGGCTCGGCGGCAGGTCGTAGACCAGCCGCTCGTTGTGGCGCAGCACGAAGTGCACCTGCGGGCTGGCCAGGGCCAAGCGGGTGAAGGCCTCGGTCACGTGCCCCATCTCGGTTTGCGTCGAACGCAGAAACTTGCGCCGCACCGGCGTGTTGACGAACAGGTTGCGCACCTCGATCGCGGTGCCCGGGGCGCAGCCGCAGGGAACGACCTGCCGCGGCTCACCGGCGATGACCTCCAGTTCAGCCCCGGCCGTGGCGTCGGCCGTGCGGCTGCGTAGGGTGAAATGACTCACTTCGGCGATCGACGCCAGCGCCTCGCCGCGAAAGCCGAGCGTGCTGACGCGAAACAGGTCGTCGGCCGTGGCGAGCTTGCTCGTGGCATGGCTGGCGACGGCCAAGGGCAACTGCTCGGCCGGAATGCCGTGGCCGTTATCGACGATCCGCACCAGGTCCATGCCCCCCTGGGCGATCGAGACCTCGATGCGCGTCGCGCCGGCATCCAGCGAGTTTTCGACCAGCTCCTTGACGACGCTGGCCGGCCGCTCGACAACCTCGCCGGCGGCGATCTTGTTGATCACGCTTTGCGGCAATTGTCGAATCGTGGCCATGAGAGTCCGTTCACGGGTGGCATCGAAATGTGCGTGAGTATCCGGCAGCGCCTTTGCCTTTCGGCGCGCTACTTACAGATGGAATTCCTTGATCTTGCGGTAGAGCGTGCGCTCGCCGATCCCAAGCATCTCGGCGGCCTCCTCGCGATTGCCGCCGGTCAGCTTCAAGGTTTCGGCGATAAACAGCCGCTCGATCTCGGTAAGCGGCTTGCCGACCAGGCTGCCGAGATTATCGCCCGTCGCAGGGGTGGCTGACTCGGGCGCCGCTTCGTTGGCACCAGATAACTCGACGGGCAAGTCGTCGATATCGAGCACCCCGTCATAATCGACGACGACCATGCTCTCCACCACGTTGCGCAACTGCCGAACGTTGCCCGGCCAGTCGAAGGCCATCAGCCGGCGCCGGGCGGCGGTCGACATGCTCTTGATGGGTTTATCGTGCCGCTTGGCGAATTGCCGCATGAAATGTTCGATCAAGAGCGGAATATCCTGACTGCGCTCGACCAGCCGTGGCAGCACCACGGTTACGACCTTCAGCCGGTGGTACAGGTCGCTGCGGAAGGTGCCGGCCGTGATCTGCTTTTCCAGGTTGCGGTTCGTGGCCGACAGGATGCGCACATTGACCTTGATCCGCTCATTCGAGCCGACGCGCGTGATCTCGCCATTTTCCAGCACGCGCAGGAGCTTGATCTGCGTCGCCATCGGCATGTCGCCGACTTCGTCGAGAAACAAGGTGCCGCCGTTGGCGTATTCGAACTTGCCGACGCGGTCGGTCGATGCGTCGGTGAAGGCTCCGCGCACGTGGCCAAACAGTTCGCTCTCGAGGATATTCTCACTGAGAGCGGCGCAATTCAGTCCCACGAACTGCTTGTTCTTGCGCGGGCTGTTCTGGTGGATCGACTGCGCGACCAGCTCCTTGCCGGTGCCCGTCTCGCCCTGGATCAGCACCGTGGCATTCGTGGGCGCGATCCGCTTCAAAAGCTGGATCACGTCATTCATCTTCGGGCTGGAACCGATGACGCCCTCGAACCCATACTTTTCGTCCAGCCGGCGGTGCAAATCGGCGTTCGTGCGGCGCAGCCTGAGGTTGGCGGCCGCGTTTTCGGTCACGGCCCGCAATTGCCCCAAGTCCAAGGGCTTTAACAGATAGCTATAGGCCCCCTGTTGCATGGCCGATACGGCCGACGGCACGGTGCCATGCCCGGTGACCAGGATCACCTCGGCCTCGGGCTGGCTCTCCTTGGCTCGTTTGAGGATTTCCAGGCCATCGATATCGGTCATGACCAGGTCGGTAATGACGATGTCGAAGACGTTTTCTTCGAGCTCCGCAGCCCCGGCGGCGCCGCTGGTGGTCACGGTACACTCGTAGCCGACCCGCTCCAGGCTCTCGGCCATGGCCGCCGCGTGCGCAGCGTCGTTATCCACGATCAGCACGCGGATCGGGAGGGCGGAGGAGTCGGCAGTCTCGAGCGGCTTGGCCGTAACCATTTGCCCGATAATACAAAACTGCGGTCCGAGGGGCCACTGGCCGGGCACACCCGCGCCCTATTCCTTGCCCCCGATCTCCTGAACCCCCAAGCGCGGCGGCACGGGCAGCTCGATGGTGAACTGAGTGCCCCGGCCAGGTTCACTGTCGACCCGGATCTGCCCGCCATGCGCTTCGACGATTTTCTTGGCGATCGGCAGGCCCAGGCCTGAGCCACCCGACTTTGTCGTATAGAAGGCGTCGAAAATCTTCGAACGCGTCCGTTCATCCATGCCGCTGCCGGTGTCGATCAAGTGCAAAGCGACGCCGCGCGACGTGACCGCAGTGCTGATCACCAATTGCCCCCCCTTGGGCATCGCCTGCTGCGCGTTGAGCACCAGGTTCAAGAGGGCACTTTGAAATGTCTCGCGGTCCAACAGCACGCCTGGCAGATCGGTTTGCAAGTACGTGACCACCTCGATCTTGGCCTCGGACGCCTTGGGACGGAAGAAATCCAACAGCCGGCGCACTTCTTCGTTCAAGTCCGACGACTCCAGCCGCGGCTTGCGGACCCGGGCGAAGGCCAGAAAATCGTTGAGCAAATCCTGCAGCCGCTGGCACTCGCGCTGCACGACGCCGATCTTGGTCAAGGCGCGCCGGGCACGCGGTGAATCATCGCCGGCCAGGTCTTCGGCCAAGAGCTCAATATTCAGGCCGATCGTCGAAAGCGGGTTTTTGATCTCGTGCGCGAGCCCCCCGGCCAGCTGCGCAATTTCGGTGTACTGGTCGACCAGTTTTTGATTGACATCAGCGGCGGAAGTTTGGCTGGCACGGTTCATGCGCCGCCATTTTACGGGACGTTCCGCCAAGGGCCAGATGCGCCCTGTGCGGGTCTGTGTGGTGGCGCGACGCGCGCCAAGAAGCATTAACGCAAGACCATCAATGCTTATGCTCGTGCTTGTGCGGCTTCGACGGCTTGAAGTCCGGGCCCACGGGTAGCGGTAGGCCCAGCATGTCGCCGTTGGGCTTGAAGCCGCCGCCGTCGACGTCGACGAAGATCGGATTGGCCACGGCCGTGGGCATTTGCTTCGCCTGGTCCGGGCCGACCACGGGTCCGAGTTCTTTCCCTTCGCCCGCCGCGACGACGACCAGGTGGGCGTCCGCAGGCAGTTCGATCGGCAGTTCCTCGTCGAACACCACGGTCGCCTGGTGGAACTTGTCGGCATGGGTGCGGCGCGAGTAGTTCCACTTCGGATCGGCCACACCGTTGACGAATATCTGCACGCGGTTCACCTCCAGCCAGTTCGGGCATTGCACCCGCACGGCCAAAGTGAGCTTCCCGCCCGGGGCCTGTAGATCCTCACCAACCAGCGCGGTGTCGTTACCCTCCCCGGCTTTGGCATGCACCGTCAAAAACGGTCCGTTGGTCATCACGATGTTGCCGTGCTCGCAGGCGTGTACCAGGTTCATCACCGACGCCTCGGCCGGGACGTCGGTCGACGACTTGATGAAATTGCGCAACCCCCCCGAGCCGTGAAAGTTCCAATGTGCGTCGGTGTTGACCACGCCCGGCACACGATAGCCCAGATTTAACAGTTGCAGCCAGTGGAAAATCGTGTTCCCCTGCTCGCGCTCGTTAGGAACGCTCTCCGGCGGCGTAAAGATCGTGGGCAGTGGGTGCACTTCGATCACGTCCATGAAGCCGAACATCTTTTCGAAGCCGCCGTCGGGCGAGCCGTTCAAATCCTTGTCGAAGGCCATCTGTACGATGTTCGGGTGATTCACCTGTACCAGCTTGTCGGAGTTGTTTTCCCACATCGCCAGCCGCTCGATCTGCACCACCGGGTCGACATCCGAAAGCGGCGCGCCGTTGTCCTGCGTGCGTGGATGCGGTGTCAGCGGGAAGGCGTTCTGATGATTCAGCGGCAACGGTCGGCCGGTCATCTCCATGCCAGGGCAGGTCAGCATGCGCTTCACGGCGTCGAAGGCTTTCAGGTGCGGATCGTAGACCGTGATCCGGTTGTGCTCGGTGCATGGCGCGAACTCGACGTGCTCAGCCAGTAGATTCAGCACGCGACCCGCCTGGCTGGCGGTATTGTCGCCGGACGGCGTCGAGTGACTGTGGAAATCGGCGCTCAGCCAGCCGGTGGTGTCGACCGAACGTTTGAGCTGTGCTGCCAGCGGCGTGACTTTTCCGCCCGCGACCTTGATCGTCGTGAAAACGGCGTCGTATTCCGGGCCATAGCTGACGATCACGTCGTACTCGCCCGGCGCAAGCGGCACGCGGAACTTGCCGTTTTCGGTGTAATAGACGTTCCGCACGCCGTGTACGGCGCTATCGGGGCCGAATTTGGGACTCTTTGTGTCGCCGCGGCCGGAGAATTGCACCTTGCAAGCCGTGATGCCGCCGTCGGGGCTCGTGATCTTGGCGTCGACGTACCCGGGGGGCGGCAGCTCGACGGTTTGCGAGGCATTTCTTTCCGCATATATCGTGACCGCCTTCGAGCCCTGCCCTAGCGCGCTGACTTGCGCCTGATATTCGCCGGCGGGCAAACGGACGGCGAGGCGGCCCTTGTCGCTGGTCCGGCCATGGGCCAGCCGCTCGCCGGTCGAGTTCTTGATCTCCACGTCGGCATCGACCACGACGCCGTCGGGATCCTTCACAGCCAGGTCAACGGTCACGAGCGGCTGCTTGTGCAACTCCCGGGCCAGCGCCAGGACCTCGATCAAGTTAGCGGCCGGGAAAAGATGACGCACGACTTCGCGTGTCTCGCCCGGCGCTAGCTTCGCCGCGGCGTCCTTGGACTTGATACTTAAGACCGGCTTATCGCCGCGCTTGATGGCGTCAGGCGAGAAAGTCGACTTCGGTTCCAGCAACATCGCACCGTAACCTTGCCGCCAGTAAGGATCGTAAGCCCAGAAGAGGCCCAGGTCGTCGGCGGTGCCGAATTCGAACTCGCCGTCGGCGCGAATGGCGTCGGCCAGGTTCAGCTCCAGCGGTTCGGCCGAAACGTTCTTGATGCGCGTGATAATCTTCAGGCTGTGGGCATCGTCAGCAAGCGCGTAAATGACTTCAGCCGTCGAGCGTTTGTCTTCAGAGGTGCCGCGGAACGTGAGCGTCTTTTCCGCGCCGCTGCCGCCCGCCTTTTCGGCATCATCGGGCCCCGTGAGAGCGTATTGCCCGTTGAGCGGATAATAGGCGCTCAATTGATCGGACTGTCGCGAGCGCTCGGTGAGGTCAATGACACAACCGCCGACGTTGCGCACGGTCATGTTGGCATTGCGCTTGGGCAAGGCTTCGGCGATCACGGCCACGATCTGCTTGTTGCGCAGCACCCAATCTCCGTAGATGCAATCGACTTCCTTCCCTTGCGGCACCGCGTCGTCCCAGCTCTTTTCCGTAAGCTGGATGACGTCCGCAGCCGAAGCGTCGCGTGTCCCGACCATGAAGCCCACGATCAGGAGTGCGATTGGGAGTCGATACAAATTGAGGGACGGGTACAGGTGCCGCATGGTGCAGATCCTCAGGAGGGCGTTAATCGATTATTCCCAGACGCGGGCCATGATAGCGGATGTTTGTGAGGGATGTGTGAAGCTACGCAGACGCTTCTTTCAACGACTTAGCCGCCGGCCTCGCCCGGCGCTCCTTCTGGCCCGGCGCCTCGCCGTGAAAACTCTGGGCGGCGATCGATCGTTCTCACGAACGACGCCACTCGCGACTACCTCTTGAACACCTTCGGCGAGAGTTTGATCGTGCCCAGATCGTTTTCGCCGGGCTCGATGCGCCGTCGGAACCGCCCTTTGGGCCAGTCGGGCGTGTTGATGAATCCTGGCACCTCGTGCCAGGCTTGAAACTCGAATTCGCCAAGCGGCAGGCCGTGCAGCGCGAAGGTGCCGTCCGTCTGCGAGATTGCGAAGTAGGGATTGCCGCACGGCAGAATGTACGCCTTGTACCACGGTTGGATGTTCGAGGTCACTGGCTGTGGAAGCCCGTGGACCTGGCGAAACTTGTAGGTGGCTTCGTGCGCGGGTGCGAGCAACGGGTTCATGCCGGGCCCGCCGATCTCTGTGACATTAGCATTGATGGCAAAAGGGTCGCTGTTGCGAATCACTAATGTCTGTGCCGTCGTGAGCGCCAGAATATGCGGCTCGAAGCGTAATCCTTTCGATTCGAGCACTACCCGTGGCGGCAGGTCTCGCAAGCGCCTTGGATGCACCGGCACATTCTTGGTCCGGACAAAGAGAAGGACATTGCACAAACCTCCTTGTGCGTCCACCAGGAGCGTCTCATCCACCGGATTGGGCATCTTTCCCAGCCTGCCCGCGGGCACGACCAGCGGGGGAGGATCGGGGCGCGGCCCATCGTAGACGAATCGCCCGATGAGTGTCCCCCAGCGCGTGTCTTGTTGTGGCGGGGCGCCTCGCGCAACGACCGTGGAGAGGCAAACCAGCAGCAGAATAGGCGTGCTTCGCATGAGTCGCCCCGTGGTTCTTGTACCCCGTGCCGGACGCCATCGAGTTTAGTGTTCCGCGGCTGGCGATGCCAAAAAGAGATCCGCCGGGCAAGCCCGGCGGCTGAATAGGTCGAACGCCGCGGTTCGCGGACCGGCATGTACGCAAAAAAGCCGCCGAGCTTTTCGCCCGGCGGCTCTGTTTCGCATCACTTTTTCGAACGCAACGTTGCTTACGCGTCGTCGCGGCTGGCGGCCGCGGCTTGTTCGCGAAGCACAGCGCGGCGGCTGAGCTTGACGCGGTCCTGGTCGTCGATGGCGATGACCTTCACCAACATGGCATCGCCGATCTTGCACACGTCGTGCACGCTGTTGACGTATTCGTCCGACAGCTCGCTGATGTGTACCAGGCCGTCCTTGCCGGGCAGGATCTCGACGAACGCGCCGAAATCCTTGACGCTGGTGACGCGTCCTTCATACAGCTTGCCGACCGTGACACTCTCGGTCAGGGCCTCGACGCGACGCATGGCGCTCTCGGCCGCCGCGGCGTCGCTGCTGGCGATGGTCACGGTGCCGTCGTCCTCGACTTCGATCACGGCGCCCGTCGTCTCCTGGATGCCGCGGATCGTCTTGCCGCCCGGGCCGATCAACAGGCCGATCTTCTCGGGTGGAATCTTGGTCCGCAGCAGGCGCGGAGCCCAGGCCGAGATTTCGTCCCGCGGCTTGGGAATGGCCGTGAGCATCGCCCGCAAGATGTTGATCCGCGCTTCGCGCGACTGGGCCATGGTGGCCTTGATGATGTCGGAGCTGATGCCCGTGATCTTCAGGTCGAGCTGGATGCCGGTGATGCCATTCTGCGTCCCGGCGATCTTGAAATCCATGTCGCCGAAGTGATCCTCATCGCCGATGATGTCGGTGAGCAGGGTCCACTTGTCTTCGGTCTCCTTGACCAGGCCGACCGAAATGCCGGCCACCGGGTTGCGAATCTTCACGCCGGCGGCCATCAGGCCCAGCGTGGCGCCGCAGACCGAGGCCATCGAGCTCGAGCCGTTCGATTCCAGGATGTCCGAGATCACGCGCACCGTGTAGGGGAAATCCTCGGGGTCGGGCATGACCGGCTTCACGCTGCGCTCGGCCAGCGCGCCGTGGCCGATCTCGCGACGGCCGGGGCCGCGGATGGGACGCACCTCGCCGACCGAAAACGGCGGGAAGTTGTAGTCGAGCATGAACTTCTTCGAGTATTCCTCGATCAGGCCGTCCACGCGCTGCTCGTCACGGTTCGTGCCGAGCGTGATCGTGATCAAAGCCTGCGTCTCGCCACGTTGGAACACGGCCGAACCGTGTACGCGGGGCAGCACGTCGATCTCGCAGTGAATGGGACGCAGATCCTTGGTGCCGCGGCCGTCGGGACGCGTGCCCGACAGGATCAAATCGCGCACCACGTGCTCTTCGAGCTTGCCCCAGGCGCGTGAGAAGCTGGCCAGGGAAATCGCGCCCTCGGCCGTGGGGTCGGGAATGAGTTCCGCGAGCACCTTGGCTTTCAGCTCCGCCACGGCGTCGGCGCGGGCGTGCTTGCCCACGGTCTGCTTGGCGGCCTTAAAGGCCCCGTAGTAGGTGCCCTGCAGCCGCTCGTACACGCCGTCCGGCGCCGGAATCTCGTATTGCTTCTTCGTTGGGTTGACCTTGCGGACCAACTCTTCCTGTAGCTCGCAAATCTCGGCCACGATGCGATGGGCCTCGTTGATCGCCTCGAGCATTTCGGCTTCGGGCATCTCGCGGGCAAAGCCCTCGATCATGCACACCGCTTCCTTGCTGCCGGCTACGACCAGGTCGAGATCGCTCTCCTCCAGGTCATCTTGCGTGGGGAACGGCACCCACTGGCCGTTAATGCGCCCTAGTCGCACGGCGGCGACCGGTCCCTCGAACGGCAGAGGCGAAATGCCCAAGCAGGCGCTCGCGCCATTCATGGCCAACACGTCGGCATCATTCTGGCGATCGCTGGCGACGACAAAGGCCTGAATCTGCACTTCATCGTGAAACCATTCGGGAAACAACGGGCGAATCGGCCGATCCACCAGACGCGAGGTGAGCGTCTCTTTCATGGTCGGGCGACCTTCGCGCTTCAAGAAACCGCCGGGAAATTTGCCGGCCGCGGCGGTGCGCTCGCGATAATCGCAGGTGAGCGGGAAGAAATCGATGCCCGGCCGCGGTGGTCCCGTGGCAGCGGCGACCAGGACCACAGTCTCGCCATATTGAACAAGGCAACTGCCGGCGGCCTGCTTGGCCAGAAAGCCGGTCTCGAACGACAGGACGCTGGCTCCGATCTGCTTTTCAACACGTACTTTCAAGGTACTACATCCTTCCTCGTAGCGTCCCGAGCCATTCGCCCGCGCGCCGGCCTATGCGACCACCGCATAACAAGCGCGAAGAATGACAAAGCGGCTGGAGAAAACCCGAACCCGCACTCCACGGCGCAAGGCTTTTCGGCCGTAGAGCCCGGAAGGGCGACAGGCGACAGAATGAAGGACCGCTCATGGATCCTTCGTGCCAGATTCGCGTCGGGGCAGGAGCGACTGCTACGCGGCGGACTATTTACGAATATCGAGACGCCGAATGATGTCCAAATACCGCTGCGGACTGACCTTCTTCAGATAGTCCAACAGGCGACGCCGGCGACTCACCATCATCAATAGACCCCGCCGACTGGCGTAATCCTTGGTGTGCGTGCGCAGGTGCTCTGTCAACTCGCCGATACGGGTCGTCAACAGCGCGATTTGGACCTCGGGCGAGCCAGTGTCATGCTCGCCGCGGCGATAGTCCCCGATCAGTTCTTGCTTACGCTCTTTTGTGATTGCCATCGGTTCGTCGTAAATCCACCACTTTGCCGGCGGTCGGTCTAACAGCACCGCCGCATCTGTACCCGCCGAATCCTTTGCCCAAATTCAGGCACCCCCAAATTCAGGCACACTGCCGACTGCTTGGTTTTCCCACTGCTTGGTTTTGCCACTGCTTGGAGTTGCCAAGTTGGCTAGGACTGCTCCCACGTATAGGTTTTTACAAAACTTGAAACCGCCAATGTACCAATCCCGGGCGGATTTGCAACCACAATTGCCACGAAGTGTAACAGCCGCCGGACACCGCCCGCAGCTGCCTCCCGCCCGTCTTACCCTTGCACCACCGGGTTCGACAGCGTGCCGATGCCGTCGATCGTGATCTCAACGACATCCCCGGCGAACAGCGAGAAGTCGTCCTGCGGCACAACGCCCGTCCCGGTCAGCAGGAAGACGCCGTCGCGGAACAGATTGTCCCGCCCCAGGTAGCCGATCAGGTCCTCGAAAGTGCGGGCCATCTTGGCGACGCTCGTACAGCCTTCGAACACGGTCTGCTTGCCGCGACGGATGGCCATCCGAATACCGATTTCCTCGCGCGGCGGCATCCGATCCACGAGCGTAATCCAAGGGCCAAGCGCGCAGCAGGAATCGTAAACCTTGGCCTGCGGCAGATAGAGCGGGTTTTCGCCTTCGATATCGCGCGAGCTCATGTCGTTACCGATCGTGTAGCCCACTAACCGCAGGCGCGAATTGAGCACCAGGGCCAACTCCGGCTCGGGCACGTTCCACAGGGCGTCTTGCCGGACGCGCACGGGCTTGCCCGGCCCGACCACGCGGCTGGGCGTGGCTTTGAAGAACAATTCCGGACGCGAGGCCGCATACACCCGGTCGTAGTGCGAGGCCGCGGCGGCCGACTCGGCCATCCGCGCCGCGCGGCTGCGCGTGTAGGTGACGCCGGCCGCCCATACTTCTTGCGCGTCGATGACCGATAACGGCACAACCTCGGCAACGGGTACCTTCTCGGCCGTCTGGTCGATCAAGAACTCGATCGTCGACAGCGGATCGTCCGACTCGAGGATCTCGGCCAGCGACCGATAGTGTCCTCCGCTCAACTCGAGCGGCACCACCATCTCGTCCTGGATCAAGCCGACGGTCTCCAGACCGCTCGGAAATCGCATCTTCCCAATCTTCATCGCAATCGACTCCCGCGTTTCGCCCGCTCACTCCTTAAGCCCGGCAAAAGCAGCCGGCCGGTTACAAGATTTTCGTTGCTGGGCTTATTTTCGACAAGCAGGGCCTACACGCGGCGAAAACGGCGCAGTCCTTCGAGCACCGCTTGAATATCAGCCGGTAGCGGCGCTTCGATCAGTAGCGGCTCACCACTCTCCGGGTGTGCGAGGGTCAGGCGGCGCGCGTGCAGCGCCTGTCGAGCGAGCAGTACGTCGCCGTCGGCCGGCTGGCGGCTCAATTCTCCACGCGTGATCTCGGCCCGCCCCCCATACTGCTTATCGCACAGCACAGGGCAGCCAATGCTCTGCAAGTGGACGCGAATCTGGTGCGTCCTGCCGGTATGGGGCTCGATGCGCATCGCGGCAAATCCGTCGAAGCGCTCGAGCACTTCGTAAAAACTGCGCGCCGGGCGGCTGGCCGGATCGTGCGGCCGGATGGCCATCTTCTCGCGCTCGCGCGGGTGCAAACCGATCGGCAAGTCGATCCAATCGCGGTCGCGATCCGGCCGGCCCGACACGATCGCAAAATACTCCTTCTTGATCGTGCGTTTCTCGAACTGCTGGGCCAGCCGCCGATGCACGGAATCGTCCTTGGCGATCACGATGACGCCACTCGTATCGCGATCGAGACGGTGCACCACGCCCGGTCGCGTCGGGCCGCCGACGTGACTGAGTCGATCGAAATGAAACTGCAGCGCCGCCGTCAACGTGCCGGACCAGTGACCTTTGGCCGGGTGAACGACCATGCCGGCAGGCTTGTTGATCGCCGCCAGCCACCGATCTTCGTAAAGAATATCGAGCGGAATCTCCTCGGGCTGCGGCAGCGCGCGCGGCGGATCGACAAGCTCGACCAAGATCCGTTCGCCGCCCCTCAAAGGATGCGCCGCCTTCACGCGCAGTCCATCGACGGTCACGCTCTTGGCATTGATCAACCGCCGAACGTACACACGGCTGTAGCGCGGCAATTGCTGCGCGAGGAAAGTATCCAGCCGAACGCCAGCCGCCGAGTCGGGGGCCACGAGTTCCAGCATCTCGGCCATGGCGGGCGTAACGCTACTCGGGCGATTTGTCGGCGACAGGCGCCGCGGCCTTGTCTTCGACCGTTGCCGCTTCAGGCGATGCCGAACCCTCGGGCTGCGGCGTCTCGGGCTGCGACGCGGGCGTTTCCGGCTGGGTCGTTTCCGGCTGGGAGGCTGTCTCGGCCGCCGGCGCATCCCCTGGCGCAGCGCCCTCGGCGCCTGCAGGTGGGTTGGCCGGCGTACTCAACAGACTGTCGGTGGCCGACGGCTTGAAACCGCTTTCGTCGGGCAACGCGCCAAAATCAGGACGCACTCCGGGCATGCCCGGCATACCCTGGGCGCCCAAGCCGACGCGCGGCGGCGAAGCGGCAAAAAACCAGTCATAGAAGCGCTTCGTCGGTTCGCGGTTGATGTCGCGCAGCCGCTGCTGTGCTTCGGCCGCGAGCGGCCCCGTCCCTTTCGCGGCCAGGGCCTCATAGGCGGCGCGGGCCTTGTCCAATTCGTTAAGCGATTCGTAGGCGCGCCCCGTGCCCAGCGCGGCACGCTCTTGGAGCATCGGCGATCGCGAATGGTCGACGATGAACGTGTACCCGTCCACCGCCGAGCGGAGCGACTTGGTGGCCGCGGCCCGATCGGTGAACAATTGCCCGATCCCTTCGCGCAAGTGAACGTCGGCCAGGCTGAGCACGGCCCATTCGCCGACCGGTGTGCCGGTGAACTCCGACGACTCGGCCAGTTGCGTGAGCGGCTCGGTATCTCCCTTCTGAGAGATGTCGTCCATGGCCGTGAAAAATCGCTGCCAACCTTGCTCCTGGCGGTACGTCGACTGCGTCCGCATATAGCTGTACAGGCCGATCAACACGACCGCGCCGATCAGCACGCCCAAGATCAGCCGGCCATACTCTTCGAAGCGCTCGATCTGCAGGCCGAGCCAGTCCGCCAGAACGTTGTGTTGCAGTTCGTGGCGACGCTCCGTCTTCATGGCGGACCTTCCGTTGCGATGCGAGCCAAAGAAAAAGAGAGCCTCACAACGGCTCCCAAGAGACTACCTGCCGGGAGTATGGGGCTCGGGCGGAAGTTCGTCAAGAGCGGCTACTTACGTCGTCTCGTTCGCGCTACGACGCGCGCTCCGAAGAATCACCGTCGGCAGCCCGTTGCAGACGCGCGCGCATCGCCGTAGGATCGCCAGGCGGAGCCAAATCTCTCGATCACCGGCGATCTAACGGACTGAAAATAGCAGGCTAGGATGGCGACCCCTTTGAATCCCGCCCAGGATCAGGCGGTACACACCCTGCGCGGGCCGCTGTTGGTGCTGGCCGGCGCCGGCACCGGCAAGACGCGGGTTGTTACGCATCGCATTGCCGAGTTGATTCGCCGCGGCACGCCCCCCGCCAAAATCCTGGCCGTCACGTTCACGAACAAGGCCGCCGGCGAAATGCAGGAGCGGGCCGCCGCCCTGCTGGGAAAGCGTCAGCCCGAGAAGCCCGAGATTTCCACGTTCCATTCGTTATGCGTGCGCATTCTCAGGCGTCACGCGCGGCTGCTGGGCTACCCGGCGCAGTTCGCGATTTACGATCGTGGCGATCAAGAGAGCCTGGCCCGGGCGGCGCTGCGCGACATCAAGGTCCCCGGCGCGCTATTGCGTCCCGGGGACCTGCTGCATTTCATCAGCCGCTGGAAAACCTCGTCGATACGCCCCGACGGCGCCGTGGCTCAGGCGGCCAGCGACAAGGAACATCTGGCCGCGATGGCCTACCGGCGCTATCAGCGCGCCCTGAAGACCGCGGGGGCTGTCGATTTCGACGATCTGCTGTTGTGTACCGAGGAACTGTTTCAGCATTTTCCGGCAGCGCGCTCGGCCGAGGCGTCGCGTTTCCACCACCTACTGATCGACGAGTATCAGGACACCAACGGCTCGCAATATCGCATCGTCAAAGCCCTGGCCGACGAGCATCGCAATCTGTGCGTCGTAGGGGACGACGATCAATCGATTTACGGTTGGCGCGGGGCCGAGGTCGAGCACATCCTGCGCTTCCATCGCGACTGGCCCGACGCCACGGTCATCCGGCTGGAGGAGAACTACCGCTCGACGGCGGCGATCCTGGCGATGGCCAATCGTTTGATCGCCTACAACAGCAAGCGGCACGACAAGGTTTTGCGGGCCTTTCGCGAAAATGGCGAAGAGCCGCGCATCATGCAATATCCGGACGAAACGGCGGAAGCGGCCCGCGTGATCGACGAGATTCGCAATCTCATCGCCGAAAATGTCGTCGAGCCACGCGACGTAGCGATCCTATTCCGCACCAACGAGCAGCCGCGCGCCTTCGAAACCGAGCTGCGCCGCGCCAAGGTGCCCTACACGCTCATCGGCGGTATGTCGTTTTACGACCGCAAGGAAGTCCGCGACGTGCTGGCTTACTTGAAAACCATTGCCCATCCGCACGACGAGGTGTCGTTGCTGAGGATCATCAACACGCCGGCGCGCGGCATCGGCGCCCGCGCCGTCGAGCTGCTTTTGGCCCGCGCGGTGGCGGCAGGCAAACCGCTGTGGACCATCCTGCCCGAGGTTGCCCAGATGCAGGAGTTGCCCGTGGCCGCCGTCCAGGCCGTGGGTAAATTCTGCGCGCTCATTGAGCGTTATCGCGAGTTGGCATCGCGCGGCCGCCTGGTGCTGGTGCTCCAGCAATTGTTGGCCGAAATCGGTTACCAGGACGAGCTCGCGCGGCAATACAAGGACCCCAATGAACAGACCGCGCGCTGGAACGCCGTCGAAGAAGTCGTGAACTCCTTGGCCGGCTACGTCGAGCGCACCAAGCGCCCGACCTTGGCCGGATTCATCGAGGACGTTGCACTCGCGGGCCGTGACGACAGCGACGATAAGGAAACGCGGTTGGCACGCAATGCCGTCGTGCTGATGACGCTGCACAGCGCCAAAGGACTCGAGTATCCGCACGTCTACCTGGTGGGCATGGAAGAGGGGCTGCTGCCGCATCATCGCGCCGTCGACCTGGAGGGGGCCGCGATCGACGAAGAACGCCGGCTGTGCTACGTCGGCGTCACGCGGGCCCAGGATCGTCTGACGCTGACCCTGGCCCAGGGGCGCATGAAATGGGGCAAAAAGCGCCCCTCGATTCCCAGCCGATTTCTCTACGAGCTGTTGGGCAAGGCCGACCGCGCCCCCGCGGCGCAGGGCGCAGTACCAGCCCCGCACGGCCGACAGGCGGCGGACCGCGACGCGCAACAAAAGCGCGGCGGTGGCGCCAAGGGCGCGACCGGCAAGCGACCTCCCGCGGCTTCCGGCGCGCGACGTCCGCCGCGCCCGCGATAGCGGGCGATTGGTCAGACGAGCAACTTCCCTGCTGCTGCACGACGTCGCGCAGTTTTGGAAGTCACGGAGCGTCAAAATGGGAAAGCGAGGTAGCTGATTTGGCCGCTGGCGACTAGACTTACGCCATTCGAAGCTCGGCCACGCGGCGCAGAGCAACCCAGGTCGCGAGGCCGCGTTGCGGTAACCGCATTCCGGCGCCCGCAGGAAGGGATTCAAGGCGTCCATGTCGCAGCCTTTGCGTTTCGTTCATGCCAGCGATTTTCATCTCGAACGCCCCCTGGCGGGGCTGGCCGAAATCCCTGCGCACCTGACGGACCTGCTCATCGATGCCCCGTACGCGGCCGCCGAGCGCGTCTTCGAGCTCGCCGAGAGCGAGCGGGCCGACTTCCTGATCCTGGCCGGCGACATCGTGAACATCGATCGCGCCGGTCCGCGCGCCATTGCATTTCTGATCGATCAGTTCGAGCGGCTGGCCGCCCGCGATATTGCCGTCTATTGGCTGGCCGGCCCCGCGGAGCGCCGCGGCCCCTGGCCCAGCGACTTGAAGCTGCCTGGCAACGTCCATCCGTTCGGGCGAGGCGCAACCCAGTCGGTCGTACATCACGCCGACGGCGACGATCTGGCCGAACTTATCGGCTACGGCGCTGCCGCCGACGAACGCCCGACGGCAGCAGCCAAGAACAAATCCAGCCGGTTCACGATCGGCGTCCGACACGGAGCGTTTCACGGGCGTCAACTGGGCAAGCTTGCCGGTCACTATTGGGCCTGCGGCGGAGCGAAGCGGCGCCGCCAAACCACCAGCGATGGCCGGCCGATCGTTCATTCCGGCACCCCGCAAGGACGTTCGCCGGCCCACCGCGGTCCGCACGGCGCGGTTGTCGTCGAAGTCGACGAGCACGGCGTGGCCCGCCCGCGCTTCGTCGCCACCGACCTGGCACGTTATGCGCGTCTGCGCGTCGAAATCGATCCGGCCGCGCCGCGCGCCGATCAGGAACACGCCCTGGCCGAACGCGTGCAAGCCGCGCTCGATAAGGCGCCGGGGCTGGACCTCTTCTTGCGCTGGCAGATCGTGCCGGTCGGCGCGGCGGGGTCGGGTAGTGCCGCGCTGGGTATGTCGCGCGAAGCGTGGGCCCAGACGTGGCTGCGCTGGCTGCGCCAGGAATTCGGCACCGATTCCCCGGCCGCCTGGAGCATGTCGGTCGACGTCGTTTTGCCGCGTCGCCGCGGGCAACGGTCGCCGCAAGACGGCAGCTTGCTCGCCGATTTTCTCGCTGCCGTCGCCGATGCCGAGCGCGATCACGACGAGTTGTCGCTCGATCGCTTCGTGCCCGAGCATTGGCGTCACGCCCACGTGGCCGAATTACTCAGCATCGCCGACACAAGCGCGCGGCGCCGCGTGCTGCGGCAAGCGCGTCTGCTGGGAAATGATCTGCTCGGCGCCGAGGAGCTCTCGGCATGAAGGTCCGCGAGATCAAGATCGACGGATTCGGTGTATGGACCGGGCTCGACCTCGCCGACCTGGACGATCATCTGAATGTCTTCTACGGCCCCAACGAGGCCGGTAAGACCACGCTGATGCAATTCGTGCGGGCGATGCTGTACGGCTTTTCGGCCGAACGCCGCAAGCGTTATCTCCCACCGGTCCACGGCGGCCGTAGCGGCGGACGATTGCAACTGGCCACGCCCGACGGTGAGTTCACGGTCGACCGGCACGCGGCCGACGCCGCGGCACCCGAACGCGTGGAAATCCTCTCGGGCGAGGAACCACTGCGCGACGACCGGTTGCTGGTGCAGATGCTGGGGGGCGTCGACGAAATCGTCTATCGCAACATTTTCGCTATCGGCCTGCGCGAGATCCAGGAACTGGGCTCGCTGAGCGACACCGAAGCGGCACAGTGGTTGTACAAACTGGCCGTCGGCACGGATCGCGTGTCGCTGGTCGACGTCATCAGCGAATTGAACAGGGCGCGCGGCCGACTCCTGGCCGACGGGCAAGAACCGTCGACGATTCCTCAATTGCTTCACGAGCGCGACGAGCTGCGCCGACAATCGAGCGCGCACACGTCCGTACGTCAGTTTCTCGATCTGCGCCGTAAGCGCGGTGAGCTGGTAACCCAGATCGCCCGTTGGGAAGCGGACGCCGACGAGGCCGAGCGTGCGGCGCGGCTGGTCGAAATCGCGGCAGCCATCTTCGACAAGTGGCACGCTCGCGCGGCGCTCGACAAAGAGCTGGCCGCGGCGCGCAAGGAACCACGCGTCGAACAGCAGACGCTCTCGGACTTCACGGCGCTTGAGCAGTCGCTCGCGCGCGTCAGGACGCGGCACAAGAAGCTCTCCCGGCTACTGGCCAAGACAAAACACGACATCGACAGGCTCGGGCTGGATACGGCGGTGTCACAGCGCGCCGCGCGGATCGAATCGCTTTTGGAACAAGAACAGTGGATCACGGCCCTGGATGCCGAACGCGTGGCCCTGGCCGATAAGGTGGCCGCGCTGGAAACGCGGCGCGCCGAATTGTGCGCGCAATTGGGCTTCGATCCGGCCGGCGCCGCCGGCGAAGGGGGCGGCAAGGCGTGGCGGCAACTCAAGTCGCTGGCCGTCGAGCTGCGCAGGGCGAGGGCCGCCTTGGCCGAAGCCACCGAAGCAGCTGGCACCAAACAGCAAAGTTCGCAATCCACGTCCCAAGAGCTGACCGCGGCTCTCAAGGCCCGCGGCGCCACGAGCCTGACGCCACTTTTGGAAAGCTCCGGTCAACTGGTCGCGCAATTAAGGAAACGCATCCAGCTCGACGATCGCGTCAACGAGCTTGTCGAAAGAGAAAAGGAACTCGAAGAGCGCAGCCGTGGCCTGGTCGACAAGTTGCTCCTGCCCGGCTGGGCCATGGCCGGGCTGGGGACCGGCTTTGCCTCGGGCGTCGCGGCGTCGCTCGCGGGTGTGTTTTTGCCGGCATCGCTCGTCGGAGACAGCCGGTTAGCGCTTGTGGCGTTGGGACTGATCTCCTCCGGCGGATCGGGAGCGGCGAAAGTAGCCATCGAAAAGACGTTTGCGCGGCGTTCGAGCCAGTGTCTCGCGCAGCTCGAATCGCTCGTCGGCCAGATCGACGCAGCGAAGCAAGAGCGCGACGCGCTCGATAAGGAATTGCCGCGCGGCGGCGGGCCGCTGCTTGCGCGTCTGCAAGCGGCCGAAAAAGATCACGCCGCCATCCAGGCGCTCGTACCTTTGGAATCGAAGCGGCAAGCCGGATCGCAGGACGCAAGCGAAGCGGAAAAGTGCCGCGAGCAAGCCCACGCCGCATACAGCGAGCTGCGGCATCGCTGGCGGCATGCCTTGATCGACGCCGGTTTGTCGCCAAAAACTCCGCCGGGCCGCGCCGGACAAATGGCCAAGATTCGCCAGATTCTGGCGCGCGTCGACACGCGATTGGAAGAAGAGCGTCGCGAACTGGCGCGGCGGCAGAGCGTCGTCGAGGCGTTCGCTAATCGCCTGGCGCAGTTGCGGGCCGAGTTGGATGTACCCGGCGCCGGTAAACATCTCGACGACGCCCCCTTCGTGGTGCCGATGGCGCCCAAGGTGAACCTCTCGCCGACGCAGGCCAAGCTCGACTCGCTGGCCCTTCCCGTCGAGCTGCGGGCGCTGCGCGAAAAGCTGCACGAACAGGCAGCCCTGGTCGCCGAACGCCAGGCGCTGGTGCGGCGCGGCAAGCGGCTCGCCGCGCGGCGGCAAAAGGTTCGCCATCACGGCCGTCGCCTCGAACGGAAATTGCTCGCCTTTCTCGATCGCGAGGGCGCTGCCGACGCGGCCGAGCTGCGCCGGCGCGCCGAGGACACCCAGCGCAGCGACCAGCTTGTCGGTCAGCAAGAGACTCTGGGCATCGAGATCGCGGCGCTCGTGGGCACGCAGGTTCACGAGGATGATCTCGCGCAGCTGGTACGCACGAAAACCCGGGCGGAGCTCGACAACGCGTGGCTCGCGCACAGTTCCCGGGCGCGCGATGTGCGCGAGAAAGTCAAATCCGCGCACGAACAGTTAGGACGCTGGGAGCAAGAGACGCAGATGCTGGTGGCAGGGCGCGAGCCGGCCCAGGCGCGCGTGCGCTTGGGCGCTGTGGAGCAGCAACTGCGCGACGCCCGCAAACGCTGGCAAACGCTGGCCGCGACGGAACATTTCTTGGCCGGCATCCGCAAACGCTACGAGCGCGAACGCCAGCCAGAAACGCTGCGCGAAGCGTCGGGCTATCTCGAGCGCTTGACGTCTGGGCGCTACGTGCGCGTGTGGACCCCGCTCGACGAGCACGTGCTGCGCGTGGACGACGCGGAGGGCAACGTCCTGGCCGTCGACGTGCTCAGCCGCGGCACGCGCGAGCAATTGTTCCTGAGCTTGCGGTTGGCGCTGGTGCGCTGGTACGCGCGGCGCGGGATCGAGCTGCCGCTGGTGCTGGATGACGTGCTCGTGAATTTCGACGCACGCCGCTCCCGAGCCGCTGCCGAGGTGTTGCGCGACTTCGCAGCGCGCGGACATCAATTACTCGTGTTCACCTGCCACGAACACATTTACGATCTCTTCCGTTCGTTGGGGGTCACTGCGCGGCGGCTGCCTGCCAATCCGCGCTTACTGGCGTTCGGCGTGATCGACGAGCAAGAGGTCCCGCACGAGCCGATAGCGCCGCTGGTGGCGCCGGCAACACGCATCGAGACGATCGAGCCTGCGCCGGTGCCGGCGACGAATGGGCACACGGCACACCTGGAAGAGCCGGCACCCGCGCCGCCACCGCCGCCCCCTGCCCCACCGCCCGCTCCGGCGAAAAAGAAGCGGACGCTTGTCAAGTTCGACACCGTACACGGCCCGCGCGGCCCCTTCGCCACGGCGCTATGGCACGAGCGCATCACGTACGAGCTGTCGGGAGAACGGCCCGACGAACCGGAACTGCCGCCGCATGACGACGAGGACGATTGGATCGACATCGATGCCATCGAATAATCGTCGCGTACGGTGTAATCTCGGCGCCGCGAAACTACAATGACGTCGCGCGCCGCTTGCGTGACGCGCCGCGATAAAGCGCGCTTCCCAATCAAGTCTCTCGCGGAGTTACCACGATGAATCGCACACGCTTCACACGTCGAGAGTTCAGCGGCCTGGCGCTGGCGGGCTTGGGGAGTTGCGTAAGCAGCTCGTGGAGTCGGGGCGAGGAGCCGGCCGCCGACGCCGCGCCGCTGGCGTTCGTGCCTGGTTCCTTCACGATCGTGGCGCTCCCGGATACGCAGATCTATTGCGAGAAGTACCCGCGGCATTTCATCAATCAAACGCGGTGGATCGTCGAGAACCAGGAAAAGCACAACATCGTGTTCGTCACCCACCTGGGCGACATCACGAACCGCAACACGCCCGAGCAATGGGAAGTCGCGCAGGAGGCGCTACGCGTTCTCGATGGCGAGGTGCCCTATTCGCTGGTGCTGGGGAATCACGATTACGGGCCAGGCGGCAACTGCACGACGCGCGACACGCTCTTGAACGGATACGTGCCGCTGTCGACGGTGAGCAAGCAGCGAACCTTCGGCGGTGTGAAGGACGACGGCCGGCTGGAAAACAGCTACCACACCTTCAACGTCGGCGACAACAAGTTCCTGGTCTTATGCCTGGAGTTCGGCCCTCGCGACGACGTGGTTTCCTGGGCCGATTCGATCGTCACGCGCCACCCGCAACATCGCGTGCTGTTGACGACGCACGCCTATATGTACTTCGACGACACCCGCTACGACTGGACGAAATTCGGCAAGGATCAGAAGTGGAATCCGCACGCCTACGGCACGGCCAAACTCGCGGGCGGCACGAACGATGCTCAGCAGTTGTGGGAGAAGTTGATCGCGCCGCAGCGCACTTTCTTCATGACGCTCAACGGCCACGTCCTCGATGACGGCCTGGGGCGAATGACGTCCACCCTGCCCAGTGGCGGCGCGGTACACCAGATGCTGGTCAACTACCAGATGAAGAAAGAAGGGGGCGAGGGCTTCTTGCGGCTTGTTGAATTCCTGCCCGACAAGCGCACGGTGCAGGTGAAAGCCTATTCACCGTCGACGGGCACGTACAAGACCGACCCACAGAATCAATTCACACTCGCGCTCGACCCACCGCTGGCCTGACTAGCCACAGAGTTCACAGAGGGCACCGAGTAGATCTCGAAGCCGCCCCGCTCGCGTCTTCGAAGCGCTTCGCGCTTAACGGCTTGTGTGCTCTTTTGTTTTCTCGTCTCTGTGTCCTCGGTGTGCTCTGTGGCAAATATCTTTGTCATTGCCGCGTCGCGCGGGCCCGCACGGCCACGTCCGGAAAATCGGTAAACAAACCGTCGACGTCGTATTGATTGAAGAAGCGGCGGGTCTGCGCCTCGTCATTACCGAGCGTGTAAGGAATGACCTTGAGCCGGCGCTCGTGGGCGCGGCGGACCAAATCGTTGTCGCGCACTGACTGTCCGTCGTTCTCGATCGCCTTGAGTGCCGGACCGATGCCGTCGGCGAACGTGGCCAGGTCGTCCAGCGTGCGATCATCGGGCGCCCCGCCGGTCAGGTACACCATGCGCAGATCGCTTTTCAATTCCTGCCGCATACGGCGCAGGGCGTCGAGTTCGAAGCACTGCACGATCACCGGGTCCGTGCGCTGCGTCAGACCGAACGCCGCATATTGATCGAGCAGCTTTGCCTCGAGCGGCTGCCCCTCGTCCCGGTGCCAGCGTGGGCTTTTGGGTTCGGGAATCGTACCGACGTTGCGGCCCGTCCGCTCGTTCAGCCGGCGGATCATGGTCAGCATCTCGGCCAGGGTCGGAATCTGATAGCCCGGCTCGGCCGAATCGCGACGGCCTTTGACGGCGAGCGTCTTCAACTCCGCAAGCGTGAAATCGATGAAGTAGTAGCGCCCATCGGCGCGCTGGCGGCCGGGAAACAGCTCGGCGACGTTGGTCGTGTCTTGCATGTGAATATCGTGATTGCAGACCAGGACGCCATCCTTGCTGATGACGACGTCGGGCTCGATGAAATCGGCCCCCTGAGCATAGGCCAGCGCATAGGCTTCCAGCGTGTGCTCCGGCAGGTAGCCGCTCGCACCGCGGTGGGCGATGACGAGCTTCTCTCGCGCTTTTGGCGGCGAGTCCTTTGAGGACGCGTTATCTGTTTCAGCACCACATGCGAAAGTGGCCAACGCGATCCAAGGCAGACAACATGAAGAAAAATACAGAATGACCTTGATGCGTGTCGGCATGACGAAGGGCTCGCGGTGCGTGGCGCAAGAAAGATTACGACGGTCACCAAAGTAAGCGCCTTTCATCGGGAATTCCAGTCAGAATCCTGTTACGGTCGCGCTCGAATTTTTATCCTTCAAAAAGCCACGCGCGCCGCGCAACAAACCCTGCAAAGCGCACTTTGCGCGCGGTTCGAGACGGGTCGACGCCCCGAGCACGCGTTGCTACTATGGTTATCAGGATGTCGCCCTTCGGGGCGCTCCCGGGTCGCCAGGTTCCTGCCCCACCTGGCGGCTCTTTTTTTGCGCGCGGCGCGGGACGCAGCCCGATCCGGGACCAATGCTGCGCCCGATCGATCGGCGTCATCGTTACCGTCGGCGCGGCACCTGCGCGATCGCGAAACGGCGTCGGCATACCGGCGCGCCCGTCGTGCCAGCTCGGGTTGCCCCATCATCGACCGCGGGCTACGATCGAGCACCGGACGCAGCACGAAACGTTGCGATTTTTAGCGGCGGCAGCTCCCAACGCAGCCCGCGTCCGTTCCGGCGAGACAGAAGCGCTCGCGTCACACTTTCTGGCGGCAGGAGTTCATCGTTCGCATGACCCAACACGAGCATCGCGGCGGCAAACCGGAACATGGCCACGAGCATGGCCACAGCCACGAACACGGGCACCGCAAGCGGCCCATCCATCACGATTGGCGGCTGTGGGTGGCCGTGATTGCCATGCTGGGAGCGATGTTGGCGTACGTGATGTCGGACGACGAGCGCTTCGCGCCGGGCAACGATAAGCACGACCCCATGCCCGCCGCTCCGGCGCCGGCCATGTAGCCGGGCGTCCCTCGGGCAGCTTTGTCTCCGGATGCGACAATCTTGCGCGACACGCGGTTCACCAGTGGACGTGAACCCCGGGCAAACTTTCGTGCAGCCGCGCCACGCCCGCATCGGTGACCTTGGTCCCCTCGACGTATAGCGATTCGAGGCCGGTCAGTTTCGTCAGTTGCTGGATGCCGTCGTCGGTGATCGGCGCATTCTCGATGATCACGAACCTGAGGGACGGCATCTTGGCGAGTTGAGCCAGTCCGGCGTCGTCAATGCGCGAGCGCGCGACGCGCAACAGCTCCAGGTGCTCTAGGCCTGCCAGCGACGCCAGGCCTTCGCCCGTCAGATTCGCCGCAGCGAGGTTCAAGGCGCGGAGGTTCGACCACTGGGCCACGATCTTCAAGCCTTCATCCGTGATCGTCGTCTCGCCGAGAGCCAGCGATTCCAGATTTTCGAGGTTCGCCAGATGCGCAAGCCCCGCATCGCTGATCTTGGCTCGCGGCAACTTGATGCTCGTGATTTCGACGAGCGTCGACAACCGCGCGACATCCTCATCCGCTAGTTCGGCGTCCGGGACGTCGATTTCCTGGGACCGGCCGTCACTCGCCAGGTGCAGCTGGTGAGCGAACTCGGGATCGATTTGCAAGCTCGCCGCGGCATCTTCGGCGCTCGGCGCGACGACGGGACACATGTTCGGGCTATCGCACGACTCTTTGCAGCCGGTCGCCGGAGCGCACAAAAGCGCGATCGCCAGCGAACCGACGATCCTCGCACCTCGACTTCGAACCGCTTCGGCCCGCATCGTAGTCCCGACGCTCATCGCGCCGCCTCCATCAATTGCTTAATGATTCTGGCCGAAATCGTTCTTCGCGTCGCGCCACAGGGAATGGATGTGATTCGCCGGATTGCCCGCCGAGTCGGGTTGCGTGTTGACGAACTCGATGACGAAGGTCGGCCCTTGCACGACGTAATAGTGGCCGATGCCCGGCTTGTCGGCGCCGGCCCAGGCGAATTGCAGCTTGTCGATGCCGGCCTTTTCCAGCGCCTCCAGGCGCCCCTTGGCGACCGCTTCTGGCATGTTGTCGGTGTAGGCCTTGATCAGGTCGCGCAGCAGCTTGATTTGCTCAGGAGTCATGTCGGCCGCGGCCACGCCACCCAACGAATCCTGGGGCGGCCGCGGCAAAGCCGCGCCACGCAAATCGTTGGGCGCCTTCTCGGCAATGACCGCCTGCTTGCGCTGCTCGGGCGTCAACGAGGCCAGCAGCTTGAAGCCGGTGTCCTCTTCCGGCTTGAGGATGCGCAGGCCCTTCTTGAAATCGCCGAAGTCTTCGCGGACTTCGGCCGGATTGGCGCCGAAGAACGTGGGCGTGGTGGCATCGACAATGCCATGATCGACCACGAAGTTCAGCGACAAGTGATGCCCCTCGACGCTCCATCCCCAGCGGCCATCGTCGTCAGGCCGGCCAAAGATGGTGAA
This sequence comes from Pirellulales bacterium, assembly GCA_035546535.1. Lineage (NCBI taxonomy): Bacteria > Pseudomonadati > Planctomycetota > Planctomycetia > Pirellulales > Pirellulales bacterium. Next base: position 98,158 of record DASZWQ010000087.1, read on the forward strand.
GTAGTAGCGCTCCGGATCGCGGATCGGCGCGTCGGTGCGCGATTTTTCCAGTTCGCGCAAAATCGCTTCCAGCCCCATGATGGTCTTGGCCTTGTCGTAGCCCAGGTGGCTCAAGCCGCTTTCCAGCAGCTTGTGCGCCGCGCGGCGGCCGGTGTCGTTCATCTGTTTGATCTGCAGCCCCTTACGCTCGGGCTTGGGAATGAAATGCCAATCGAGGCGGCGCGGATCGTCAAATGCCATAAGCGCCAACTTGCGCTGCTCAGGCGGAAGCACTTCGACAAACCCTTGAGCCGCCAAGACCATATCGGCGCCGGGACCCGCCGGGCGATACTTGAGCCAGCCGCCGCCGATCACGAGCACCGCGAGCGCGGCGGCCATCACATACTTCGAACGCTTCATCAGAACTTCCTCAGAAGGTGGAAATGATTTTTGGTGGGAGTGCGTGGGCCAGTGTCTACCCTTATAAGCGGACGAACGGCTGCCTTCCATTCCCCTCCCTGTCAGGGAGGGGTCAGGGGGAGGGTCAACGCGTCGCGCGATTGGGGATTCGGAACCATCATCAAAACTGTGCAGGCATTTTTAATGCGTCACGCGACTGGTTGTGAACGTGTTCCCCCTCACCCCTCGCGGGGAGAGGCTTTTGCTATTGTTTCGGCGAACAAAAGCCGACTACGGGGCCGATAGATCCGCGCACACCAGTTCCTTGTCGTTGCGGGCAAAGACGTGCTTGTAGGCGTAAGCCGGGTGCGACCAGCAGACGCCGTCTTTGCGGCGCAATTGCTCGGTGGTGGGGTCAAGCAACTTCGTTCGGCTCAGTTCCTTAAAGCCCTCGGGCGACAACCGCGTGATCAACAGCTCGCCCCGATCATTGAACATCCAGATATCTTCACCATGTTTCACCATGTGGATCGTGGCCCACCGCTCGCGCGGCACCGCCTGCTGACTTTCCCAGATACGATCGCCCGTTTTTGCGTCCAGGCAGCGTAGCTCGCCATAGCTGTCGACGCCGTAGACATAGTCGCCCGCCATGTACGACGTGCTGATGATCGAGTGCAGCGAATCGGTCTGTTTTTCGTCAGGCCCGAGGCGGCGCCAGATTTGTTCCACGGCCGGCCGATCGGAGAGCAGCTTCAACATCAATGAGCCGTCATAGAAACAACTGACGAATAGACGGTCCTTCTCCACGATCGGCGTGGCGATGTTGATGATCATGCGGGTCGGCGTGAAGGGATGCTCCCAATATTGCTTGCCCGAGGCCGGGTCGAGACCGGCGACGTGCTCACCGGTCCAGCAGACCAGCACGCGCTTGCCGGCCTGCTCGATGATAATGGGCGCCGAGTACGAAGCATTGTCACCGAGTGCCCGCCAGCGTTCCTTGCCGCTCACCTTGTCAAAGGCCACCAGGCAGGCGTTCTCCTCGCCGCCGATTTGCACGATCACCAGGTCTTTGTCGACTAGCGGCGACGCGGCGATGCCCCAGATGGGCATGCGAATCTTGTACTCGGTATTCAGATCCTTGGCCCACAAGACCTTGCCGCCGGCCGCATCGTAGCAGTGCAGGTGGCCCATCGTGCCCAGCGCGTAAGCGCGTCCCTCGTCGATCGAGACCGAGGCACGCGGCCCGGCGACATATTGCACGGTGTACTCGCAGTCGTACTCGTGCGACCAGAGCTTCCGGCCGGTCATGGCGTCGAACGCGTGCGTCCGCTCGATCTGCTTGGGCATATCGACGCGATCCATCACGAACACGCGACCATCGGCCACGGTGGGCCCGCAGTATCCGGCCCCGATCGGCGCCGCCCAACGGTGCGCAATCTTTCCCGGCGGCAGCTTGGTGACGATGCCACTCTCGCGCCATACGCCGTCGCGTTTGGGTCCGCGCCATTGCGGCCAGTCGTCGGCCGTGGCCGCGCACGTATGACCAAGGAGAATGGCGCATACCGCCAAGATCGGGAATATTTTTCGCATCGGGCTGGTTCCTCCGTGTGTCTATTGCAAGCTGTGTGCATCGCGAGCTGTGGAAGACGCGCTTGCGCCACGCCAGTCGATGACCGACCGGTAGCGCTTGGTCTTCCTAAGGTACTGCGCGCAGCACCTGACGGGCAGTGCCCTGGCAAGCGCATGACCTTTCCGACGGCCAGCATGCTTATTCGCCTTCGGCGAAAAAGCATGGCATGACCCGAGGTCCCACTAATGGCGCCATGCTTTTTACGCCCATGGCGGAATAAGCATGTTGAATTCGTCGGAGACGGCGCGACGGTTGCGAAACCTACTTTCCGCCACCGGCAGCAGCAGCGGCGGGCTTTTTCGCCCCTTCGCGCGCGTTGGCGTCGATGAATTCACGCAGCGTCTTGCGGAACGTGGGATTGGTAAAGGCCGTCATATGGTCCGCCCCGTCGATGACCACCACGCGCAAATTCGTCATGCGCTTTTCCAGTTCGTCGACGCCCGCCTTGAGCGGATCGATTTCGCCGATCAGCGACAAGGTTGGCACCTTGTTGGCCTTCAGCTGCTCTTCCGGCACCGAGAGGCCGGTCATGCCGCGGATGACGGCGGCAAGCGCCTTCTGATCGTTGGTGAGCATCAGCATCTGATTGATGCCGGCCATCTGCTCTTCGGTCGGCTTGGGGCGGCCCGCGGGGGTCAGCTCGGCGATCAAGGGGCCTATGCCCTTGCCCGCTTCGAGTGATTCGGCAAGCGTTTTGAGGAAGGCCAATCGTTCATCGTCGGCCTGCGCCCAGCCGGCGCCGCCGAGCGTGGCCGTGATCAAACGATCCGGATGGGTGGTGAGCAGCTTGTTGGTGATGAAGCCCCCCATCGAATAGCCGACGACGTGCGCCTTGTCGATTTTCATCTCGTCCATCAGGCGGACGACGTCCTCGACCATCTGGATGCCGTACTTCTCCGGCTCGTGCGGCTTGCCGCTGCGACCGTGGCCGCGATTGTCGATGGCAATGACCTGGTAATCCTGAGACAGGTCCTTGATCACGCCCGAGCCGCCCCACTGCGTGGGAATGCTGGCGGCGAAGCCGTGAATGAGAATGACCGGCTCACCCTCGCCTTCGACGGTGTAATGAATTTTCACGCCGTCGGACAGGAAGTAACGATCGTCCGCGCGGACCGCGGCGACGGAGAACAACGCGAGCGCAAAAACCAATAGCGAGAGACGGCGTGGCATGGCAGCATCCTCTGCAAGGGGGCGATAGAGTAACCAGAACGTGGCGCGCAAGCGCGTCGACCTCTGGCTGGATCGCCGATCCCGCGCCACACCGCCACGAACGGTCAGGAATCAGCCGCGGACCAGAAGAGCCGGACGCGAACCGTCGTTATTGTGTGCCGGGTCGCGGAGTCGGTCAATTAGAAGGAAGAAAAGAAATTCCATCACGGATGAGCACGCGCAATAAAATGCCCGGCCGCCTGCGCGTTGGGTGCGCAGACGCCGGGCGTCGGGTTACCGGTCGTTGCCAGCGGCCAGATGGCAGCCCTCAGGATGCCAACACCGCCGGCTCGCGGTGCATACGTCGCGCGAAAATCCACAGTCCGATGGCCAGCGGCACCGCAAATCGCGCCACCTGAAACAATGCCATGCTGGTGCCGAAGCCCAGTCCCAGCGACAGCCGGCTCTGGCCCGGATTTGGGGAGATGTAAACACTCATCTGTGTCAGCCCCGCCAGCAAGCCCATGATCGCGCCGGTAATGATCGGCCATCTGCGATTCACGCCGGCCCGCGCCGCCAGCCAGGCAAAGAGTGCGGCGGTCAGCGTCGCCGAGGCGAGCATTAGCCCGCCGCACAACAGCTCGATGAGCGCCGTGCCGCCCGGGGACAAAAGCTCGCTCGACATGGCCGGATCGAGCTTTTTGAGGATTCCTCCTGTTCCGACCACGCTGAACAGACTGGCCGCGTAGCCTAGTTGCAGCACGACCAGAGGCAAAACAACGAAAATCAAGATCGGGTGCCGCCCGCTGAACGAGCGGCGTCGGAATTCTCTTTGCGCGCACTCGACAACATCGAGCGGCGCACCCAATCGGTCCATCAGCCCGCGGGACGGAAGAGCATCCGTGCTCATCTGATCCTCCATGAAATCGGTGACATGATCGGACAGTTCTTCGAAGAGCCGCGCGGCGTAAGCCGCCGGCAGTTTCGTACGCGCTAACTGGGCGCGAAGTTCGTCAAGCCAGGCTCGCTCGGACACGTTCACCTCCCTGCAAGCATCCATTCACCGCCGCGACGACGCGCTGCCAATCGAGCACCGTGGCGGCCAACTGCTTGCGGCCGCGCGGCGTCATGCGATACACGACGCGATCGCGCCCGGCCACGGCCTGCCGTCGACTGGCAAGCAGCGCTTGCGCTTCCAAGCGGTGCAAGATAGGGTAAATACACCCCTCGCCGAACTCCAGGCGATTCCCGCTGGCGGCGCGGATCGCTTGCACCAGCTCGTAGCCATACATCGGCCGCTCGTCGAGCAACTGCAGGATCAGCATCTCGGGCACGCCGTTCAAAAACGGCGGATTGGTCTTTTTCGCATTCATGGCGGGCCTTGTACCTCAAGGTTTGAGGTATGACAAGACGAGTTTCTCGCGATGGCGCCGTCGTAGGGCGTAACGCCGCGAGCGCAAGCGTGTAACGTCCGGCAAACCAACCGCCTGAATCGGAGCCAAATCGATGTCGACAATCCGCGGCTACTCGGTCGGCAGAACGAACAGACTCGGCGGCACGTCGACGTTAACGCCCTGCGCGGGTATATCGATCTTCAAAGTCCACAGCACGCCCTGCGTTACCAGGCGCCGATAGACTTCTTGCTTCCAGTTCTCGTGGAAGTGCAAGCCGGTGAAGCCGAACGAGCGGCCGCCGTCGGGCCGCTCGAAGGCGAGCGCGACCATCTCCTCGGCGCCATCGATCGTCGCCGTCAGCACCGGCTGCGGCTGCGCGGCGCCCTGCGGGCGCTTGAGGCGATAGTAGAACTCGTCATGAATCGTCAAAGGCGCGAGCCCGCGCGCCATCGGATGACGCGGTTCGGCGGGTTGCAGGCGTGTTTCCAACACCTGGTATTTGCGATCTGGTCCGCCGTGGCAGCCGCCAAAGAGCGTCGCGAACGCGGCGATGTATTGCGGATCCTTGCTACCGATGGCCCAGTGCAGCGCCGTCAATCCACCGCCGCGGGCGGCCAGTTGCGCGATCGCGTCCTGCCGGCGCGGATCGGCGGCGATCCAGCGGGCTCCCTCCGAAACGTACAGCACCAGGCCATCGGCGCGGCGAATCAGCTCGGGCCCTTCGGGCCACGCTCCGTCGGCCTGCACGACGCGCACCTCGACGTCGTCTCGCTTTTCAAGCGTAGCGGCCAAGATACGCAAGCCCGGCATGAACTCGTGCGTCGTGACCGGATGATTGTCGCGTTTCTGTCCAACGAGGAGCAGCTGCTTTTTTTCGGCCGCGTTTGCCATACGACCGGCGATCAGAACAATCACGACTACGAGTATCGTCCGCCTCAGCATTGCTCAAAGCTCCTCAGTGTTTCGTGTCCGCCGGCGATTATAGGGTCAAATGGCTCATGATTGCCAAGTGCGGCCTCGCGCCGATCCTTGACGCGTCCCGCGTGCCGAACGAGAATCGGATCGCCGTTTGCCTGACCTACCGGGCCTCTCCGAGCGGGCCCTGCACCACGCCTGAGGATTTACCTGCCATGCGCGTCACCAGTTCACCGTCGATCACCAGCTCTTGCCTCGATTATTACGCGCGATGCGCGGCGAAAGCCCTCTTGATCGCGCTGGCTTTATTCACGATCGCGAACGTGGCGCGTGCCGAGACCTGGGGCGAAAAGCTCGGCTTCCCGGCCGGCAAGAAGGTGCTGATCCTGCACGCCGACGATATCGGCATGTGCTACGAGGCGAACGAGGCGGCCAAGAACTACCTCAAGGCGGGGCAGATCCAGTCGGCCGCGCTGATGGTCCCCTGCCCTTGGTACAACGAGATGGCCAACTGGTACATCGAAAACCCGGACTACGACCTGGGTCTGCACCTGGCGCTCACGAGCGAATGGAAATGGTACCGCTGGGGGCCGGTGGCCGAGCGTTCGAAGGTGCCGGGCCTGATCGACAACGAAGGCTACCTGTGGCGCTCGGTGCAATCGGTCGTATTGGCGGCCAAGCCGACCGAGATCGAAGAAGAGATTCGGGCCCAGATCAATCGCGCGATTGCGCGTGGCACCAAGCCCAGCCACATCGACACGCACATGGGCACACTGTACGCCCGGCCCGACTACACGCGCGCATATCTGAAGGTGGCCGAAGAGTTCCGCATCCCGGCCATGGTCGTCGAGCCCACTCCCAAGGTGATGGAAAAATTCAAGAAGCAGGGTTACCCGGTCAGCGAGGCGGGCAGCCAATTGCTGCGCGATTACAAGCTGCCGAAGCTCGACGATTTCTGGGCCGCCCCCGAGGGCAAGACGTACGAAGAGAAGCGCGAAAAATTCTTCGAGCTGGTTCGCTCGTTCGATCCCGGCATTACGGAGATCATTTTCCACCCCTCGGTCCAGACCGAAGGGCTGAAAGCCATCACCGGCTCGTGGCAGCAGCGCGTGTGGGAGGCGCAGATGTTCGCCGACCCGGCGGTACACGCCTTCTTCGAGCGCGAAGGGATCCTCTTCACCAACTGGAAAGAGATGATGCGCCGCTTCGACAAGAAGGAACCAGCAGCCAAAGCGGGCGGCTAGTGTTAGCGCGGGCGCTGGCTGGCCTGGCGGTTAAGGAAGGATGACGTTCGCATGGCGACCACCGCCGGTGGCAAAGCACGATTCGCGACGGCATTGTCGAAGCTCCGCGATGCCCGCGAGGCGGCGCTATCGGCCGCGCGCGAAGCGCTCGGCCGCCTGGCGGGTCAGCCCGACCTGGCCGTGGTCTTTGCCTCAGGTTTTACGGGCGAAGAGCTCGCTGAGATCGCGCCCGTACTGCAAGGCGAACTGAAGACCGACTGCCTGATCGGTTGCGCCGCTGAATCGCTGGTTTACGACGCTACCGAGATCGAGGCCGAGCGGGCCCTCGTCGTTTGGTTGGCACAGTTGCCGGGCGTGATGCTTGTGCCCATGCACTTGCAATTCGAGCGCACCGACGACGGGGTGGCCATGTTGGGCTGGCCCGAACAGTTGGGAGAGCAACTCGCGGCCGGTCCGAGCTTGCTCTTGTTGGCCGATCCGTACAGTTTTCCCACGGACGTGCTCTTAAGCCATTTGAACCGCCACCAGCCCGACGTCCGGGTCTTCGGCGGGATGGCCAGCGGCGTGACCTCGGACGGCGATCCGCGGCTGATCTTCGGCAAGGATGCGCTGGACGATGGCGCCGTAGGCGTCTGGATGCACGGACCGGTTCACGTGCGCAACGTCGTCAGCCAAGGATGCCGCCCGATCGGCCGACCACTGGTCGTAACCAAGGCACAAGACAACGTTCTGCTCGAGTTGGGAGGCCGGCCGGCGCTTGCCCAGTTACAAGAACTCTATCAAGAGGCAACGCCCCAAGAGCAGCAGCTCATGCAGCGTGGCCTGCACGTCGGCCAGGTGATCAACGAATACCAGGACCATTTCGGCCGTGGCGATTTCCTCGTGCGCAACGTCCAGGGAATCGATCAGAAGGCGGGCGCCGTGGCCATCGGCGACTATGTACGCGTGGGACGGACCGTGCAGTTTCACGTGCGCGACGCCGCCACGGCCGACGAAGACCTGCACGAGTTGCTCTTGGCCGCGCGGCGCGAGAGCGCCGGGCCGTGTGCGGGCGCGCTCGTGTTCACGTGCAACGGCCGGGGAACACGCCTGTTCGCTGGGCCGCATCACGATGCCCAGGCGGTCGCCAGGCAATGGCCGGCCCTTCCCACGGCGGGCTTTTTCGCCCAGGGGGAGATCGGGCCCGTGGGGGGAAAGAACTTCGTCCACGGTTTCACGGCCAGCATCGCGCTCTTTGAGCAGGCAAGCGCCAGCGGCTATGCCCAAGAGAGTCAAACCCAAGAGAGCTGACGCCGAATCCTGGTCTCAGGTCAGCACGGCCAGAATCTCGTCCTCGTGCAAGATCAGCAGTTCTTCGCTATTGAACTGCACTTCGGTGCCGGCCCAGTCATTGAACAGCACCCGGTCCCCTTCGCTGACGTGGGGCTTGGCGCGCGTGCCGTCCTTCAGAATCGGCCCGTCCCCCACCGAGAGAACGCGCCCCTCGCGCGGCTTCTTGCGGGCACCTTCCGGTAACACAATACCGCCGGTGGTTTTCTCCTCGGCCTCCACGCGTCGCACCACGACATTCGGGCCGAGGGGAATGATTCGCATGGGCGGCAAAAGCTCCGGCACGATGACGCATCGCTCGCGGCTGGGCACATGATCGAACGCGACCATGGGCGAGACGACAGAAGCCGATTCTCGCACGCACAAAAATGCCCTGCAAGTGAACGGTTGTGCTTACCTACGTTCGAATTCCGTGCAGCGTGGTGCGGCCTATACGACATGTGCCGCCGCGGTAAAGCTTGCCGCCGGAAGGTGCCAAACGCGGCCCGACAGTTCGCCGCGCCTGACTTCACGGCTTGGGACGGGACAGGAAGGCCAAAATCACGCCGGGCGCCATCAGCCCCGCCGCCCAAGCGGCCGCCCAGGAGCGAGCCTCGATCGCATGCTGGACGCCGGCGAAAACGATGGCCGCGGCGCCGCCGCAAAACACCAAAGGCACCAGCGGGTAGCCGGGAACGCGAAACGGGCGTGGCCGAGCACCGTCGTGTAACCGTAAAAGGAGCAGCGAAACCCCCGTCAGCAACAAGAAAAACCAGAATACCGGCGTCGTGAAATCGATCAGTTGCTGGAAGCCGCTTCCCTCGGGCCCCTCACCGGTCATGCCAAATCCGACGACGGCCAACAGCGTGCAGGCGGCTTGAATCGTCAGCGACCAGGCAGGCGTGCCGAAGCGCTGGCTCCAACGTCCCACGACGGCAAAGAGCGTGTGGTCGCGTCCCATCGCGTAATAGATTCGCGCGCCGGTGAAGATCATGCCGTTGATCGCGCCCAGCGTGGAAATACAAATCAAAATCGAAATGCCGCGCCGCCCCCAATCTCCCAAGCCCAGGGCAGCGACGTCGGCCGCTATCGCGTTACTCGCGGCAAAGCCACGAAGACCCATCGCGTGTACGAAGGCCAGATTCACACCGACGTAGACCGTCGCGACGGCCAGCACCCCGAGCATAAGCGCGCGCAAGATATTCCGCTGCGGATCGCGCACCTCGGCCGCGGCGTAGGCAATGTCGTTCCAGCCGCCGTACGTGAAGACGATCAGGATCAGCGCCAATCCGAGCTTGTAGTCGGCCAGCGGGGCCGGCGGTGGGTCCGGCAGGGCGCCGGGGTCATGGCGCGTCAAGCCGACGACAATAACGGTCGCCAGTCCGAGCAGCTTGGCGGCGGTGAGCGCATTCTGCGTCCACTTGCCAGCCCGCACGCCAAGAATGTTGATGCCGCTGATCACGAGCACCGCGCCGGCGGCGTAAATCGTGAACGAATAATTCCCGAGCGGCGCAAGTTGCGTCGCATACCGCCCAAAAACGTAGGTCATCGCGCCGATCGATCCGGGGCGAATCACCCACAGCTGCGCCCAGGCGAACATGAAGCCGACGGCGCGACCGAAGGCGCGCGACAGGTAAACGTAATCGCCGCCGTCGGCCGGATAGGTCGTCGCCAACTCGGCGTAGCACAGCGAGCCGACCAGCGAAAACATCGCGCCTAGCAGCCAGCCCCCTATGAGCCAGACCAACGAGGGCATGTTGGCCGCGATCATGGGCGTGGTCTGGTACAGCCCCGAGCCGATGATGATGCCCACAATCATCGACGTGGCGTCGAAAAGCGACAGCCGGCGCTCGGGCTCTCCCCTTGCGGTTGGCGTTTCGGCAAGCCTGGGATTCGAGAGGGTCACGTGCGCTAACCGCGGCCAGGAAATGCACGGCCCGGCGGCGTGCCAGGCGGCGCGGCATTGTAACAGCCCGAACGACGCGTGGGGCCCCTTGAACCCTGGCGGCCCGTTACCGCCGAATGCCTTCCTGCGCCTCGGCCCGCGTCGCCACCAAGGGCCGATTGAGCGCATGCTCGGGCGTATCGTCATTATCCCCGGGCTCCGGCAGCGTTAGTTCGCACAGAGCGAACAGCGCCGCCAACGAGACCCACAACAGCGTGGTACGGAGCAGTCCTTTGCGAATGACCATGAGCTGATTTCCCTGCGTCGAATGGCTGAAAGAGGCAGCCGCCCCCGGCGGCGCGAGGTACTTTTCGCGCGGCGCGGGAACGGGCCGATTCCCCGCAGCGCATAGGTCCTTATCGGCTCTCGAAATGGCATTTGGGCAGCGTAGATCGCGAAAACCGATTGAAAGCATCGTCGTGCTGGCACAAAATGCGGCGGCCTGGAAAACTGATCGGCCTGGCATTCCCCGCGGGTTTACGGGCGCAAGTCACGCGCAGAACCAAAGAGGAGGTTCTCATCATGGCCGCTGACATCGCGTCCCTCGTTGCAGCGCTCGAATCACCTGACGCAGCCGCGCAGCAAAGAGCGGCCGAGCGACTCGCGCAACTCGCCGACGAGGCGCAAGCCGCGGCCGTGCCATTGGTCGAAGCGTGCGGCGCGCAGCAAGAAGCGCTCCGCGAGGCGGCTGTCGCGGCACTTGAGTCACTCGGTTCGCCACCAGCGGGCGCTGTCGTTCCGCTGGCTCGCTTGCTTGTGCGACGGGAGCTTGATGTGGCCTATTGGGCGGCCACCCTCTTGGGGCGTTTACAGGAGGAGGCCGCGCCGGCGGTCGCGGCACTGGCCCAGGCGCTTGCCGATCACCCGGAACTCGCGGTGCGCGAGCGCGCGGCGTGGGCGCTGGGGAAAATCGGCCCGGCGGCGGCGCCCGCGCGAGAAGCCCTGGAGAGTGCCGCAGCGAGCGCTCAGCCGCGGCTGGCGAACCTGGCGCGCGAGGCCCTGAAGGCGATCCCCAAGTAATCCGCGGTACTGCGACGGCTGGCCGGCCCAGGGCAGCGCCCCGCGGCAGTTCGTCGCAAAATGCATCGTTTCTGTTGCCGATTCGCAACAGCTCTCGGGGTGGGCGGCGGCGGAACTGGTCGAGCAGCCGTGACTCTAAGTCTAATACGGGATGGGCACATCGGCCGGGGAGTAGGCGTCACGCTCCCCTCCGGCACCTTTTTTGCGAAACGTGACCGAAACAGCGAATTGCGACCGAACAATGGACGCCCCTGTCACGTCTGGTTAGCATAAAAGTCACCTCTCGACACGGAACAGAACAGAACATCCGACCAGCCGTCCCCCTGGGACGGTCCGGGTGTGCCACAGACGCCGCACCGGCGAACGGCAACTGAGATGAAGCTTCGGCGGACCATAGTCGAGAGTGTCAACGTCCCTCCGCATCTGCGTTCGGGCGCGATGCGGGCCATGTTGTTCTTGCCGAAAAGACTTTCGGCAACGGCGCCGGGCCGATCGGCCCGGTCGACCGCTACCGCAGATGACGCGCGGTTTAGGCAGAGATCTTCAGCGGCGGAATCTGCGTCAGCGGCTTCCTGGTGATTTCCCGATGTTTTTCCGAGTGAGCGGTGTCCGCCAAACGCGGCCGCGACAACGCTCCTCGAACGGCAACAGAGAGGCATCCATCCATGGGTTTCTTCGGCTTCCGGGGCAAGCGTCATAAGAACAACAAGCGAAGCTCCACGCGCCGATTGTCGCTCGTGACGCGCAGTCTGTACTTCGAGCCGCTCGAAGACCGGCAACTGCTGACCGTCACCTTCAACCAGATCACCGGGCCCGAAACCAACTCCGGCTACGACATTCCGTCGGGCAAGACTCTGTATGTTCCGCTGACGGCCAGCGACGCCGGACAGACGATCACGTACACGGCCACGACCACCAATTCGTCCGTTACTGCCAGTGTGCTCACCGGCAACCCCGAACTGGTGCTGAACGTCAGCGGCACCGACGCGCAAGGCCAGGCCTTTACCGGCACCTTGACCTTCGTGCTGTTCCAAGACATTGCCCCACAAACCGTTCAGGGCATCATCGACGACGTCAACAACGGGACCTTCGACACGGCAACGTTTTACCGGATGGAGACCGATCCGAACTTCCAGTTGATCCAGGGCGGCATTCTGCCGCCGTCGAACACGAATCCCACGGTCACGGGCCCCACGCTGCCGAACGAGTACAACGCCAATGCCGCGTTCAACTCGCCGGGGCTATTGGCGATGGCGGCCAGCACGGACCCCAATACTGGCCTCAAGACGGCTTCGACCGAATTCTTCGTCATGGGACCCGATGTCCCGCTGGCGCAGGAACCGCAGTTCCTGAACTACGGCTACACGATTTTCGGCCAGTTGCTCAGTGACCCCAGTGGCGTCTACAGCAAGATCCTGAACGTACCCACGACGGCACAGCAACAAGATCTCGACTACGCCAACACGCCGGTGCAAATCACCTCCGCGTCGATCATCGAAAGCGACACGCAAAACGCGGTTTTGGCCATCTCGGAACCGGCTGGCTTCACGGGTAATGCCACGGTCACGGTCACAGCCAACGGGTCGGACAATAGTTCGAAGCAACAGTCATTCAACGTCAGCGTTGTGGCAGCCAGTGCAGGTGGCGCTCAGCTAACATTGAATCCCGTCAGCAATCAAACGACCCAGGCGGGGCAGGCAATCCAATTCACGGTTTCGGCCAACGACACGGTGGGGGGCACGCCGACGTTCGCCGTCGGTGACCAAGATCCTTTCAGCCAGGCTCCGTACCCGGCCATGACGAACTTCACGGTGACCGTCACGGCAGGTGCGAACAATACCGCCACCGTGACGCTGACACCCAAGGCCGGCTTCACCGGCACCGCGACCCTGGTGATGCACGCTGACGACAGCTCCAACGGCCTCAGCGACGCGCAGGAATTCACCGTCACCGTCACCGGACCGCTCACGGTCCAGACCTCCGGCGCGACGCAAGACGTGAAAGCCGGCAACACGCTCGGGGTGACCGGCGTTTCGATTGCCGATCCCGGATTGCCAACGACGGCCAACGTCACCACGGTCTTGAAGGTGCAGCACGGCACCCTGACGCTGCCGACGAATGTCACCAATGGTTTGACGGCCGGCCAGATCCAGGGCAACGGCTCGGGCACCGTCACGATCACGGCTCCGCTGCTCGCGCTTAATAACACGCTGGCCGCCACCAACGGCCTCGTGTACACGCCCACCACCGGTTACGGCGGCGCCGACGGCATTGACATCACGGGCACCGACACCTTCGGTGGATCCAACGAAGTCACGGTCCCGCTGCAAGTGTTGGCCGACATCCTGATTAACTTACCGTCGACGACGCCTGCCACGGCGATGAACACGGCCGTGGGCATTACAGGCTTGTCGATCACCGATCCCACCGTGCCGGCCGGCGATCTAATCACGCTCAAGTTCCAGCCGACCAATGGCATCGTCACGCTGTCAACGAGCGTCCAAGGGGGCATCACGACCGACGACATTCAGGGCAACGGTTCGAATAGCGTTACCGTCACAGCCACGCTGGCCGCCCTTAACGCCACGCTCGCGGCCAGCGGCGGTATCTCGTACACGCCCAATGCCTCCTTCAACGGCACGGACAACGTGCAGGTGCAGGCCAGCGACCCGGTGGACAATTCCACAACGAACAACTTCTCAGTCGTGGTTGGCATAAGCTTCACCGCGCCAACTTCCATTGAAGCGCCGTCGGGCAGCTTCTTTGGCATCAGCGGACTGTCGGTCAATGATTCTGCGCTATCATCAACCGGCACGCTCAGCCTAACGATCGGTGCGAGCCAGGGCACTCTCAAAGTCTCGACCAGTGTCGCAGGTGGTGTAACGAACGTAACCGGCAACAACTCGGCGAGTGTTACGCTCACCGGCACGTTGGCCCAGATTAACGCCACACTGGCTGCCACGAACGGCGTGCAATACAAGTCCACGGTCGATTACACGGGGCCCGATACGCTCACCCTCTCGGCTACCGATAGTCTGGAAAGCAGCAACAATACGGGCAGCGTTGCCTTGACGGTCATGGGACCGTTAACGATTAACACGCCCTCGGCGCAGACCATTCCGGCAAATACTCCATTGGCCCTCACCGGCATATCGATTGACGATACAGGTATTCCTTCGACGGACACCGTGACATTCGTTCTGCAGGCGACGAATGGAGTCTTGCAGTTGAGCCAGACGGTCAGCGGGGGTCTGACCGCCGGACAAATCTCGAACAATAATTCGGGCAACGTCACCGTGACTGGCACTTTGGACGCCATTAACGCGACATTGGCCGCACAAGGTGGATTGACCTACACGCCCAATAGCGATTTCGCCGGCGGCGACACCATCACCCTGAAGGCGAACGACAACGCCACGAACAGCGACAACGAGCCCATCTCGCTCCTCGTCCTAGGACCGCTCACCGTGACCGTACCGAGTGGCATTCAGGCGGTGGTGGCCGGCGGCACTCTGAACGTGCCCACAATTACCGTCGCGGATCCAGGCCTGGATCCGTCGGCCGATGTCACCGTGATCTTCCACGCTACGAATGGCGTGCTGAACTTTCCGAGCGGAATTACCGGCGGTCTAGTCGCCGGCGAGATCCAGAACAATGGTACGGGTACCGTCACGGTCACCGCTCCGTTGTCGAGCTTGAATGCCCAGTTGGCGGCCAGTGGCGGATTCACTTACACGCCCAGCTCGTCGAGCTTCAACGGACCGGACTCGATCAGCGTGACGGCCTCGGATCCCACGCTCACCCAGGTGACCCAGAGCGTGTCGCTCGCGGTCGGCCTGACAATCAACCTGCCCAGCGCGCCGTTGCTGCCTGCCGGTCAGGCGAGCGTGATCAGTGGTGTCTCGATCACCGATCCGGCACTGTCGACGACCGATACCGTGTCGATTGTCTTCAGCGTGCAGAGTGGCACACTGAACGTGTCGACGTCCGTGTCCAACGGCGCCACGCAAGTTTCCGGAAATGGTACGGATAGTGTCACTGTCACGGGTACCTTAGCGCAGATCAATGCGACCTTGGCCGATGCGCACGGCTTGACCTACACGCCTGGCGCCAGCTTCAATGGCGTCGACACGCTGTCGGCTTCGGCAAACGATTCCGAGAATGGATCGAATTCGGAAGACACCACGCTCACGGTCGTGGGCCCCTTGACGGTGACGACTTCGACAACGCAGCAAAATATTCCGGGCGGTGTTCCGCAGTCGATTCCTGGTGTATCGATCGCCGATCCTTCGCTTCCCGCCGCGAGCAAAGTCACCGTGGTATTCACGGCACAGCACGGCACGCTAACGCTCCTGAACTCGGTGAGTGGCGGCGTTACGGACGGCGAAATCCAGACCAACGGTACCGCGACCGTCACGGTCACTGCGACACTTGCCGAAATCAACGCCACGCTCGCCGCCAGCGGCGGCCTGATGTACACAAGCGCGTCTGGCTTCTCGGGCGCCGACGCGTTGAATGTTCAAGTCAATGACCTGGCCAGCAACAGCAAGGCGGGGCAGGCGCAGCTCTTCGTGGCCGGCCCGATCTCGGTCACCGGGCCGACGACGACGCAGTTGGTGGTGCCCGGCGGCACGCTGACCGTGACTTCGCTTTCGGTCAGCGATCCCTCGTTGCCGAGCGGGCAAGGCGTGCAGTTGGTTATTACGGCCGCCCACGGCACGATCAATTTGCTGACGAACGTTACTAACGGCATCGGCGTGGGCCAGATCACGGGTAACGGCAGCGGTACCGTGACGATCAATGCCTCACTTGCCCAGATCAATGCAACTCTAGCGGCCACGGGCGGAGTAACCTACACCGCCGCGAGCGGCTTCAGTGGCACCGACGCCATCAACTTTGCCGCCAGCGACACGGTCGGCAACAGCAATAGCAACGCTCCCACCTCGGTCGCGGCTGCCGTCGTCGGACCGCTGAACGTGACCGGACCCACGGGCACTGCCAACGTCGGCAGCTCGGCGAGCACGCCGATCAGCGGCTTCGTCATCACTGACCCGTCGTTCCCAGCGGCTAGTAATCTCACGGTAACCCTGTCGGCAGGCCACGGCACGATCACGCTCTTGACCAACGTGACGGGCGGTCTCACGGCCGGCCAGATCTCCGGCAATGGCACAAGCAACTTGACCATTACCGCTCCGTTGGCGGCAATCAACGCCACGCTCGCCGCGAGCGGCGGCTTGCTGTACCAGGGCATCAGCGGCTTCAGCGGCTCGGATGGGATTACGCTTCTGGCTAATGACGGCGTATCGACCAATGCTTCGGCCACCGCGGCCTTGAACGTCATTGGGCCCGTCTCGATCACCGCGCCGTCGACGTTGACCGCGAATCAGAATAACTCGGCACTGGTGACCGGCCTCTCCCTCGCTGATCCATTGCTCCCCACCAGCAACAACGTGACGTTGACGATCACCGCCAGCCACGGCGTGGTCAGCCTGTCGACGTCGGTCACGAACGGCCTCACGAGCGCGCAGATCACTGGCAACGGCACGGCCAGCGTTTCGATCAGTGCCCCCTTGGCCGCGATCAATGCCACCCTCGCCGCCGCGGCGGGTGTCACCTACACGCCCACCAACGGCGTCAATGGCCCCGACACCTTGGTGCTCACGGGCAGCGACACGTTCTCGAATTCAACGACCAAGAATATCGCGGTCACGATTTTGCCGATCGCCAATTCGAGCCTGTCGGGCTTCGTTTATCTCGACAGCAACCTGAACAGCGCCTTCGATGCGAGCGAAATGGGCCTGGCCGACGTGATCCTGATTCTGCAAGGCACCGACTCGCAGAATAACGCCGTAGGTCCCTTGGCCGTGAAAACCGACAGCAACGGTTCCTTCCAGTTCAACAGCTTGCCGGCCGGCACGTATACGCTAACCAAGATCGCCCCGGGCGACCTGGCCGACGGACATGCCACCGCGGGTAGCCTGGGCGGAACCGTGCAAGGCAATGACGTGATCGCGACCATTACCCTGGGCGCGAATGGAACGGGCACCGGCTACAACTTCGGCGAGAACGGGCTGGCACCGAAGTTCGTCACGCTCGACATGTTCTTGAATTCGGCCCCGACGCCGTTGCAGACCCTGATCAACTACATCGACAAGTCGTACGCGGACGCGGATATTTCCACGACGGCGCCTGTGGGCATCTCGGGCAAGGTCGCGCCGCCCACGATCAGCGCCACCACCAGCAGCTTTACCTCGAATCAGGGGGCTACGCTCAACGTCACCGGCGTGCAAGTGAACGACAACTCGCTGTTGTCGACCACCAGCAACGTCCAGGTCACGGCCACCGTCACTAACGGTACGATTACCGTATCGCCGAGCGTCACCGGCGGCCTCTCCTCGTCGCAGATCACGGGATCCGGCACCTCGACCGTGACGATCATCGGTCCCTTGGCGACGATCAATGCCACGCTCGCGGCAGCCGGCGGATTGACCTACACGCCCAACGCCACCTTCAGCGGCACCGACAGCCTGTCGCTCAACGTCAGCGATCAGGGCAATACGGCAACCGGCACTCCGCAGTCCGGTTCGACCAGCATTTCGATCAACGTCGTCGCGGCGCCCGCGATCACCTCGACCAGCACGTCGCTGGCGATCGCCACCGGGCAAACGTTGAATGTCTCCGGTGTCAGCATAGCCGACACCGCGCTGACCAGCGGAGCCAACGTCCAATTGCAGTTGGGGGCTGCTCACGGCACGATCAACGTCTCGACGAGCCTGAGCGGAGGTGTCACCGGCGCTCAGGTCAACGGCAATGGTACGGCGAACGTCACGATCACCGCTCCGCTGGCCGCGATCAATGCCGTACTGGCGGCCACGGCTGGTGTCACGTACACGCCCACCAGCGGTTACGTCGGCAGCGATACCTTCGGCATGACGTTAAACGACCAGAGCAATACGGCCAGCGGCACGCAGCAAAGCGTTACCACGTCGCTGCCGATGTCCGTCGCCGGCCCGCTTGCCATTACTCCGGACACCGGCACGCAGTCGTTGGGATCGAACACTTCGCTCGCATTGACCGGCTACTCGCTCACCGACCCGTCACTGCCCGCCACCACGAATGTCACCATGACATTCCAGGCCACGAACGGCACGATCAGCCTGTCCACCGCCATCACGGCCGGCATCACCGCCGGCCAAGTGACCGGAAACGGCACGGGCACCGTGTCGATCACGGCTCCGCTGGCGGCGATCAACGCCACGCTGGCCGGCACAGGTGGTTTGACCTACACGCCGGGCGCCAGCTTCGACGGCAGCGATACGGTATCGATGACTGCCAACGATTCGCTGGGCAACACGACCACGGCCAGCCTGACGGTCACGAGCTAGGAAATCGCGTTCGATCAGCGACGTTGACCATGCGTCAGAACCGGAACTCGACGCCGGTGCTGAGTCCCTGCACCAGCAGTTGCGTTTCGCGGAAGCCGAAGAGGGGGCCGGGCGTTCCGGTGAGCGTCCCTCCGCTCCCCTGCGTCGTATTCACGAACGTGCTGATCTGCTGGCCCGGCCGCGCGACACGGGTCCAGTACATGATGTCGTAGCCCACCATCAAGCGGATCGTGGGAGTGAGCACGAAGGTCAGCTTCGTCTCCAACTGCGGCACCAGCGTGAACCCGCTGTGGCTGTAGGTGCCGATATTGCTGGGCATGGCCAGCAAGCCGCCGGAGGTGGTCACCGGGGTCCCGCCGGCCACCGTGGCGACGGAATTGCCGGTGATGCTCACCCGTTCGGCCGTGCCGCCAAGGCCCAACCGGCCGATCGTCAACCAGGTCCAACGTCCGCGACTGGCCTCGAAGGCGGTGCCGATGTTGCCGCCAAAGAAGCTGTTCGAGGTTTTGAACCCATCGAAACCGGAAAGTGTGCCGGCGATCGACGTGGCCGTGTCATTGACCGTGAGATTCTCGTACAGGCCCAAGTAGCGGAATCCATAGAGAAAGTCAAAGCGGTGACGGAAGCCGTTGGAGCCTCCGCCGTAGGCAAGGGCGTGCATGAACTGCACGCCAGCGCCGACGAAGTTGCTGGTCTCGCGGACGTCGATATTCCCACTGAATTCGCCGGGATAGGCGATCAACTGCGAGGCGGGCAAACCGGTGTGAAGGTTAAAGAACGGTCGGGCCAGGATCGGATCGCCGGGCGAGTCTTGAAAGAAGCCGCTGGTCTGGCCGCCCAGGCCGAAGACTTCGGCCTCGATACGTTTCGTGGGGTTGATCCACCAACCGGCCGTGATGCGCGCTCCGGAACGCCCCGTATTGTTCACTGGGTCGCCGCCGTACAACACGGTCGTGCCCGGCGCGCCGATGACGCCGGCCAGAGCGGGCGCCGTCGAACTTGGGGACGTGGTCACCAGCGGCGGAGAAGTATCGCCGGTGAGCCACCACAACAAATACTCGCCGCGTACGTACATCGGACCACGGCACGGTCCGCAGTCATCGCAAGGAAAACCGCAATCAGCGCCGTAGTCGTCGAACCCTCCGTCGAACCCTCCGTCGAAGCCGCCGTCGAAGCCGCCGTCGAAACCATAGTCCTCGCTAATGTAATTGCCCCCCTCGTCCATGATCGGGGCGGGCGCGCTCGATCGTGTGCGAGGCGCTGACGGAGCGCTTGAACGTGGCGCAGGCACGCTGCGCGGCGGAGGAGCGCTGCGCGTCGACGGCGCCGGTTCATACAGCGGCTCGGCCGGCGTCGGTTCGTTTGGCGGCGGCTCGGGCGTATCGAATGGCGATGATTCTACTTGATAGTTGGCACGTGAAACCGTTGCACGCGTGCGTCGCTGTGCGGCCGCGGCAGGTCGAGCCGGCGCCATGCCGAAGCCCTCGCCGTAAGCCACGCGTTGCACGCTGCCAAAGCCCGCTTGCGGCGAACGCGGTTGCACCGGTTCCCAAGTGCGAACCGGCCTCGTCACCGGAGGACGCCTGGCGGCCGGAGCCCGGCGAACGGGCTCGGCTTCCTGCTCGTCGTAAACTTCCTCGTAGACCACCTGCCGACGGGAGCGCGCAGGGGGAACATCTTCGTAGGTCTGGGCGGAAATCATGTCGGTCGGCAAAAGAGCGCCGACCAGGAGTATCGCGGCCAGACTGCGGTGGGTCGCCTTCATAGTCAAATGCCTGCCGTGGGCGCCTGCGCGCGGAACGTGCCGTGCGCGCCAGTCCCGTCGGACAGGACCCCCTCCTGGGCCATAAGCGTATTAGTCGTTGCGTTCAGGATCAGGATGCACGCCTTCGACTGTGGTGCCCCGTCAACACCGGTCGTGGCTCGCTTCGCTAAACGATCCTCAAACGGCCAAGGCGCACATACCTTGGCTTGCCTTTAATCGTCGGCATTTGCGCCCTACAACCTGAAATTTCTTCGCGACCGGCAAAGTCGCGGCTTGCCCAAAGGCCGGATTACCGCCGTACTGCGCAATCCTCCCAGTTTGCGTTCAAGTTCCGGCGACAGCAGGCGCAGGCGCGCAGCACGACGGCACAAGGGGCAAGAAGTTGGCGGAATGCCGCATGCGAAAGGCGCTGGCTTGCACCGTCAGCGACCTTCGATAGGGACGTGAAGATGCCCTAGCAGCCTGTTGAAAAAAGCCCTCGTGGCTTTTTTCAACCTCGCCAAGTGCGAAGCAAAGCTTCGCACGGCTCGCAAAATAACGACTTACGTCGATATTTTGCCATCGCATCCCTGCGATGTCGCAGCCCGTTGAG
>DASZWQ010000088.1 GCA_035546535.1 Pirellulales bacterium
CAACGGGCTGCGACATCGCAGGGATGCGATGGCAAAATATCGACGTAAGTCGTTATTTTGCGAGCCGTGCGAAGCTTTGCTTCGCACTTGGCGAGGTTGAAAAAAGCCACGAGGGCTTTTTTCAACAGGCTGCTAGACCGATCGACGTGGCGGTCGGGCCTACCGCGAAGCCGCCGTCTGGGCACGCTCCATCACGGATTGCAGCGTCACGGGTTTGCCTCCCTGGCGCTTGCTTTCGTCGGCCGCTTCCATCATGGCGTAGATCTCCAAAGTCTCGGCGGCACTGACCGGTGGCTGGCCACTTTTGAAGAATTTCGCGATCTCGACGACCAGCGGCTGGTATCCGGCGTACGAACCGCTCGGCACGATCGCCTTGCTGCCGAACACGAGCGCGCCGTAATCGGTCTTGCCCGCCCGAATCCCGCGGAACGTGCCGATGCGACCTCCCTTCCACACACCCACGACAAGCTCACCGTCGGGCGTCTGGGTGCGCGACACCGATTCGCAGCCCGTCCCCATGATGGTGCAGAGGATTTCCATGCCGTGGATGCCGTACCAGAAGAGGTCGGGGTGATGCTCTTCGAGGGCGCACGGTCCGAAGGCATCGCAGCCCAAGACGTCTCCCACGCGGTCGTCGTGGCGCATGCCCAGGATGCCAGGGCTGAAGCGCAGCGAGGAGCTGGAAAAGCAAGGCACCTTGTGCTCTTCAGCCAGCTTGTAAATTGCGACGGCGTCGGCCAGGGAGCCGGCCACGGGCTTGTCGATGAACAGCGGCTTACCGGCCTTGATCACGGGAATCGCCTGTTGCAGATGCGGCCGGCCGTCGACGCTTTCCAGCATCACGGCATCCACTTTCGGCAGTAGCTCGTCGATCGAACCGACGATCTCGACCCCTGCGTCGCGCAGCTCCTTGGTATAGCCCTCGACACGATCGTGACTGGCGGGAATGTCGGGGCTGCCACCGGGATAGGCGGCAACGACCTCGACCGCGGCCAGATCGCCCGTTGCGTTTTTGTCGTTCATGGCCTTGGTGAAGGCGCTAACGTGCGACGTATCGAGCCCGATGATTCCGACCTTGATCGGTTTGGCGTCCTGGGCGTGCGCAGCGGAGGCAAGCGACATGAAAATCGTGGCTCCTAAAAGGATCGGGCGTATTGCGTGTGCGATATTCACGGAGTTTCTCCAGCGGTCGCTTTGAGAGTCGGCCTGCTCGCGGCAAACCCAAACTGAGGGGCATTATAGTCACCGGTTTCGTGACGTGCCGCGCAAACCCGAGTCGTGGAAATCGCCGGGGCTGCGGCGATCACCTGTGCCGGCGGTCCGCGGGTCGCGCTAGCGGGACAGCGGACTAAGAGACTCCGCGCCGCGACAGGCCGCGGCAGAATCGCTACGAACGAGCCAATCGTTCAATTGCCGGCGTTTCTCCTGCGGCCACGGCACGAAGCTCGTTTTCGCTGCGGCCTAATCTTTGACAGGGCCACGACAGCCTTTCTCGGTGTAGGCAGCCGCGGCCGAAGGTTTATATCATCAACGAGACTCGTGTGGGTGTGCGCTCATGCTGAAAGCTGTTGCTATGTCGGAAATGGCAAGCGATCCGCTGCACAATCATCTGGTCTATCCAGCCGATCGTCGCCCCTGGTTTTCTGTCCGCTGGCCGTACCTGGTCGCTGGCGTAGTACTCGCGCTGGGGCCGGTGATCGCCGCGTGGATCTACTATTTCGCATTCGGGTTGCCCGAGCTGCCGGCGAGCCCGCGTGTGGTCGAGCCGTACGCGAGCAATCCGCACGGGTTTCCGTTGTGGCTGCGCGCGTCGCATTTCATCAATCTGTTTTTGATGGTGCTGCTGGTACGCAGCGGCCTGCAGATTTTGCACGACCATCCGCGGCTGTATTGGAATGATCACAGCACCCCGGGCTCGGATTGGTTGCGCGTCACGCCGCTTGACGTGCCGCGCGACCGCGTCTGGACCGCCAAGGATGACAGCCGGTACTTGAGCCCCTGGATTGGACTGCCCGGTTTTCGCCACACGATCGGGCTGGCGCGGCATTGGCATTTCCTCTGCGCGGCCTTCTGGCTCGCCAATGGCCTGATCTTCGTGGGACTGCTTTTTGGCACTGGCCAATGGCGCCGCCTGATTCCCACGGACCTGATCATCTTCCGCCATGCCTGGGCCGTGATGGTGCATTACGCGACGTTTCACCTGCCGCTGGAGCCCGATGGCTTTTACCATTACAACCCGCTCCAGCAATTGGCCTATGCGGGCGTTGTTTTATTGATCGCGCCCGTGACGTTGCTGACGGGTCTGGCGATGTCGCCGGCGATCGATAGCCGGTTCCTGTGGTATCCGCGGCTGTTCGGCGGGCGGCAGAAGGCCCGGTCGCTTCATTTTCTTGCGTTGTGCGGCTATGCCGCGTTCCTGGTGCCGCACGTCACGATGGTCGTAATCACGGGCTTGCGACAGAACATGAACCATATCGTTGTCGGCACGGATGACCGGCAATCGACAGGACTGATTTGGGGGCTGGTCGGATTGTCCGGCGTTGCCGTCGCGTGCTATGCGGCGCATTGGATTTCGTGGCATCGACCGCGGTGGCTGCAAATGACCTTCCGCCGCGTGCTCGGGCCGTTCCAGAAGAACGTGGTCAACCGCCTGCGCAGCCGCTATCGGTTTACGAAGGATGACATTTCGCCTTACTTCTGGCCAAACGGCAAGATGCCGACCTCCTCCGAATGGTCTGCGCTGGGCAACGGCCGCCGCGAGAGCTTTTCACTGCCGGTTACCGGCCTGGTGCAAAATCCGGTCACGCTTTCGATCGACGATATGCACGCTCTCGGTCGCCAAGAGCAGATCACGATGCACCATTGCATCCAGGGATGGTCCGGCATCGCGCAATGGGCCGGATTGCCGATGGCTCGCCTGATCGAACTGGTGCAGCCGCTGCCCGAGGCGGGGGCGGTCGTCTTTCATTCGTTCGGCGAAGGGCACTACGGCGGCCCGTACTACGACACGCTTACCATGCAGAATGCACTGCATCCCGAGACGCTCTTGGCCTACGAGATGAACTACGAGCCGCTGCCGGACTTGCACGGAGCGCCGTTGCGTCTGCGCGTGGAAAACCAGCTCGGCTACAAAATGGTGAAGTGGATCCGCGCCATCGAGTTCGTCGCCTCGGAAAAAGATGTAGGGCGCGGCTACGGCGGCAAGAACGAGGATGACGAGTATTATCCCGTCGTCGCCAACATCTGAACGCGGCTCAGCCCAAGATGCACGGCAGCTTTCGGCCGGTGAGCCAGAATCCCGATCGCGCGAAGGTCGAACGTAGCGGCTCGCATCTTGTCCGGTAGGCGGTCACTCGGCGATACTACAAGCGGCCGTTGGCGGGAACAACCGTCGCACGTCGATCGGACGGGCCGAAGGCCGCACGTGCGGAATGGGTACTGCCGACGACTGTGCCGCGCGCAAGTCCGCGGCGTACATTTCCATGATGGTCCAAGTCAGCCGGGCGACAGCTTCCGACGCAGCTCCTTCGCGGATCACACTGCGCGAGCTGGAGCGTGCCGTGCGCGCGGCGGATCCGGCGGCCGTTCTGGTCGCAGCGCGAATCCTGCGGCGCGTGATCAAGCAGCATGCCCGGCTCCCCGGCTTCGGCCTGCGCGTGCCGCACCGCAAAAGCTACATCATTTCGCGCGCCGATTTGCTCACGATCGTCGACCCGGACGAGCTCGATCTTAGTTCCCGCGACGAACTGCCCGAGACCGTGATATTGCTCGCGCGCCCGGCAGCCGAACGTCTGGTGGTCAACACCGCGGCCGACAACCTGACCATCTGCTGGCGGCTGCTGTTTCACGCCCGGCTCCATCAAGCCTTCGACCGACAGATCACCACGGGGCAACTCGACGCAAGGGCAATTCGCGAGCGGATCGCGCGACTCGGGGCCAGCGAATTCGCTGAAGCTCGCGCGGTGCTCAAACAAGAGAACTTCCTGATCCCGCCGGCCAGCGACGAGTCGATCTACGTCGAGTTCGCGGCGCTTTATCTGGAACTGCGTTATTTCGCCGAGGCGTTTGTCGGATCGTACTTTCCGGGGCTGGAAAACTTCAAGCGCATCGACGACCTGCTGGCCGAGGATGTCGACGCCGCGGCGCTGTTCGAAGCCACGCGCCCCCCTGGCGCCCCCGAGCGCCCTGCCCGGCGTGACACGACGTCGGAAGAAACGGCGGCGCCGCTGGCCGAACCGCTGGCCGCCGCGTACGCGACGCCGTCGATCCGCGCGATGCGCCGGCTGCTCGACCGCGCGGCGCGCGTCAGCGTGCGCGGCAACCTGGTGCGGGCGGCCATCCTGCGCGTCTCGGCCGCCGCGCGCGGCAATGCCGAGCAAAGCCGTCTGGCACGCTCCGAAGCGCGCGCCGATATGGACCGGCTGGCCGAACGCTTACAAGGAGCGCTTGGATTCGATGACGAGGAGCGCGAGGACTGGGCGCGGCTCCTGGCCTCGCTGACGACGCCCGCGGCGCGCGGCTTTTGGACCGCCGAGGCGCGGCTCCTGTACGATCTGCAAAAGGTGTGCGTCGACCATGAACGCGGCGTCTTCACGTTCGACGTCCGCCGCTGGATCGGCTCTGGCTTTCGCGCACCCTTGAAGCGCGTCCTTCCCGGCCAGAGAAACGTCCTCTTTTCGAAACATTTGCGCAGCGCCGCTGGCCGACTGGCGGCGATCCGCGTTTCGGAGCGTGTGCGCGCCCGCATGGCCGCGTTACTGCAAACGGCGGTGCTGCGCGCCGAAGAGAATCTGCGCAGCCGCTTTCGCCCGACGATCGCCTCGGCGCTCGATCGCGTGCAGCTACGCCCGCAGAACTTGCCGGAGCGCGTGGCCCGCGAGAAGTTGATCGACGAGCTATTGGACCGGGTCGTGGAGCGTGGGTTTCTCACGATGGGCGATTTGCGCG
Source organism: Pirellulales bacterium (assembly GCA_035546535.1). Classification (NCBI taxonomy): domain Bacteria; kingdom Pseudomonadati; phylum Planctomycetota; class Planctomycetia; order Pirellulales; species Pirellulales bacterium. The sequence goes on from DASZWQ010000088.1 coordinate 4,948, forward strand.
ACGCGCTCTCGCGCAACAACCTGAAGATGCCCGACGTCGCCAGCATCAAGCAGCTCGTGCTGGGCGACCAGTTGCTGCAAACGAATCGGCAATTGGCCGAGCGCATGGACGGCGTCTACCATCGCGGAGAAATTTATCTGACCCTGCCCCAGCGACTCAGCTCGCTGGCCTTTGGCACGCCGCTGGGACGGTTTCTGACGCAGTACGTGGTGCTGCCGTTTGGCGGCGCGTTTTTGATTCAGAAGGGGGTGCAGCACATCATCGCGCCGCACTCCGAGCAATCGGCGTTCGATCCCTGGAACCTGTCGGCGCTTGTATACATGGGCTTGTTCCTGCTCGGACTGTTGCACATTCATCGCTTTCGCATGATCTGCCTCGACGTCGTCTGGCTGGCGGGCCGCACGGCGCGCACGATCTTTATCGACTTGCCGACCCGACTCGTGCAGCTGCCCGTGGTACAGGCGATCGTACACAGCGTTTATTTCCGCTTGCTGCAACAAGGCTTGTTCAAGCCGCTGCTGGTGACGGCCCTGATCGCGCCGGTGGCTTCGTACCTTTTCCGATTCTCGATCACGACCTGGCGTGGCGTGTTGCTGTTCCTGGCCGTGAACCTGGTTCTCAATACGCGCATCGGCCGCGATGTCGATGAGCTGGTAACCGACTGGCTGACGCAGACGTGGCATCGCTTTCGCATCCACGTGCTGGCCACGTTCTTGCGCTTCATCATGGACGTCTTCAGCCGGTTGCTGCAGAACATCGAGCGCATGCTGTACACCGTCGATGAATGGCTGCGGTTTCGCACGGGCGAAAGACCCTTGTCCGTGGCGGCAAAGGCCGTGCTGGGTGGCCTGTGGTTCTTTGTCAATTACTTCATTCGCTTTTGCGTAACGCTGCTGATCGAGCCGCAAATCAATCCGATCAAGCACTTCCCCGTCGTTACGGTTTCTCACAAGATCCTGCTGCCGCTGACGGTGCCGTTCATTCACTTTCTGCGCGGCCCCCTGGGCAATGTATGGGCCGACACGATTGCGCCGACCGTGGTGCTGTTGCTGCCGGGCGTGTTCGGCTTTTTGGTGTGGGAATTGAAAGAGAACTGGCGGCTGTACGCGGACAACCGTCCGAAGCTGGTGAGTCCGGTCACGATCGGCCATCATGGCGAGGCGATGTTGCAGTTCATGCGCGTCGGCTTCCGTTCCGGCACGCTGCCCAAGCTGTTCGCCAAGCTGCGCCGCGCGAATCGCAAGGCGTATTGGACCGGCAAGTGGAAGACCGTAAGCAAGCACCTGGCCGGTTTGCGCCACGCCGAAGAGGAGCTGCGGCGGTTCGTCGATCGCGACCTTCTCCTGCTCTTGGCGCATAGCCGTGGCTGGAAGGATCGGCCGATCGAAAGTGGCCATGTGGTGCTTGCCACCAACCGCGTGCTGTTCGAGCTGCGTTCGCCCGAAGCGCCGGGCGGCAGCCTGTGGCTCGCCTTCACCGAGCGCTCGGGATGGCTCATTGCCCAGGTCCATCGCCGCGGCTGGCTCGACACGTTGCAAGCGACTCAACGCACGACACTCGATAATGCCCTGGCCGGCTTTTACAAAATGGCGGGCGTGGACCTGGTGCGCGAGCAAGTCGACCGTGAGCTCGATCCTCGCGAGGTGGATTACGCTGTTGATGAGAACGGCTTGCAGGTCTGGCCCGTACGATTGCCTGAGGATCTGACGCGTGTGTCGTTGCGCGATTGGCCGCCGCAGCAAGAGCAACGATTGCCGGCCATGCTGCCGGCCGTGCCTCTCTCGCGACCCGAGCGGTTGGTCTTTGCACGTGCCCCGATCTCGTGGCAGCGCTGGGTCACGATCTGGGATCATGATCAATCACACGTCGGCACGAGCGAACATGCCCTTCATGGCGTGTCGCAGTTACCGCCACGCGAGGCTACGTAGCCGGCCGCGCAGCGAGGAGAGGAGCCCCAGCGCGGGGCTGGCGGTCGCCCGCCGGCCTGCTTATTCTGGTCTTCTGCCCGCGCATCTTTCCTCGCCCTGACGGACATTCCTGCCATGCACTCTTCAAGGCCTGCGTTGTGTAGTTCACTTCTGGTAACCGCTTTCACATTCGCATGCGCGACTGCGGCGAAAGCCGACGAGGCCGTCGATCTGTCGCGAGCCGTGATCGTCGTCGCGAGCGACGCCACGCCGCGCGAGCGCAAGGCGGTACAGATGTTCGTCGAGGAGGTCGGCAAGCGCACGAACCTGCGCCTGCAAGTCGACAAGGCCTGGCCGCAGAAGGGGACGCCGGTGATCGCGGTCGGCCAGGAGACGGCGCTCAAGGGACTGTCCGGACGCTTTGCCGCGACGCTCTCTGACGATCCGGCGGCCGTTGGCGGCAAGGAAGGATATCGCATCCGCGTTCGCCAGGATGCGGGTGGTGACGCCGTCTTCGTTCTCGGCAACGACGAGCGCGGCGTGCTCTTCGGCCTGGGGCGCCTGATGCTCGCCCTGCACATGAACCCGGGCAAGGCCACGCTGGAGCGCGACTTCGACGTGGCCACCGCGCCCGCCTATCCCCTGCGCGGTCATCAGTTGGGATATCGTCCCAAGACCAACAGTTACGACGCCTGGGACCTGAAGCAGTGGGAGCAATACTATCGCGACCTGGCCGTCTTTGGCAGCAATGCCGTCGAGCTGGTGCCGCCGCGCACCGACGACGCGCCCGACAGCCCTCATTTCCCGTTGCCACAATTGGAAATGATGACCGGCATGTCGAAGCTGGCCGACGATTACGGCCTGGACGTGTGGATCTGGTATCCGGCCATGGATCGCAACTACGCCGACGAAAACACGGTGGAGTATTCGCTGCAAAAATGGGCTTACGTATTTCAACACTTGCCACGCATCGATGCCGTGTTCGTGCCGGGCGGTGACCCAGGGCACACGCAGCCGAAATACTTGATGGCGTTGCTCGAGAAACAGGCCGACATCCTGCACCGTACACATCCGCAGGCGCAGATGTGGGTTTCGCCGCAGAGCTTCAACGACGTGTGGTTCGCCGAGTTCATCGAGATTTTGCGCCGCGATCAGCCGAGCTGGCTATCGGGCGTCGTGTTTGGCCCGCAGGTGCGCGTCAGTCTGCCCGCCTTGCGCGAGGCAGTGCCCGAGCGTTACCCGATCCGCCATTACCCGGACATTACCCACAGCCGGCAGTGCCAATACCCGGTGCCGAACTGGGATGCCTCTTACGCGGTGAGCGAAGCGCGCGAGTGCATCAATCCGCGTCCGCTTGACGAGGCGGCGATCTTCCGCCTTTTGCAGCCGTACACGATCGGCTTCCTTACGTACTCCGAAGGCTGCAACGATGACGTCAATAAGTTCATCTGGAGCGGGCTGGGATGGGATCCGCAAGCGCCGGTGATCGATATTCTGCGTGACTATGCCGGCTACTTCATCGGCGACGAGTATCGCGACAGCTTTGCCCAGGCGCTTATGGCCTTGGAGCGCAATTGGCGCGGACCGCTCGTCGCGAACGAAGGCGTCGACACGACGCTCGCACAGTTTCGCACGATGGAACGGGACGCCACGCCGAGCGTGCTCGGCAACTGGCGTTTTCAACAGGCGCTCTATCGGGCGTACTACGACGCCTACATCCGCGAGCGACTGATCGCCGAAAACACGGCCGAGGATCGGGCGCTCGATCGCTTGCGCGCGGCAAAATCGGGCGAGACCGAGCAGGCCATGAAGGAAGCCGAGGCCATTCTCGATGCCGCCGAGGCCCCTAAGTTCGCCCTCGACTTGCGGAAGCGCGTGTTCGAGCTCGGCGAGGACTTGTACAAGAGCATTCGCATGCAACAGAGCGTGCCGCTTTATAAAGCGATCGCCGTCGACCGCGGGGCATCGCTCGATACGATCGATTACCCGCTGAACAATCGGGCCTGGTTGAAAAATCGCTTCGCCACGATTCGCAAGAAAGCGGACGAAGCAGCCCGGCTGGCCGACTTGCGCGAAATCGTCGAATGGACCAATCCCGGGCCCGGCGGTTTTTACGACGACCTGGGCAACACGGCGCGGCAACCGCACCTCGTCCTGGGCGAGCCGTTCGACCGCGATCCGGCATCGCTCGCGTCGGCGCGGTGCGGCTTCGCGGGGCCGGAAACGCGCCAAGGCGCGAATGCCAATATCACCGGCCCATGGCGCACCAGTTGGCTCGACCATGCCGAGTCGCTTTTGGATGCGCCGCTGACGATGCGTTACACGGATCTCGATCCGGCGGCCCAGTACAAGCTGCGCGTGGTGTACGCCGGTGATGGGCTGGAAAAGAAGATTCGCCTGCAGGCCAACGACGGCATCGAGATTCATCCCTACATCGCCAAACCGCGACCGATCGCGCCGGTGGAATTCGACATTCCGCCCGAGGCGACCCGCTCGGGCCAGTTGACGCTGCGTTGGAATCGCGAGCCGGGACGCGGCGATAATGGCCGCGGCTGCCAGGTCTCGGAAGCGTGGCTGATGAAGAAGTAGGCAGAGGGCAGAGGGCAGAGGGCAGAGGGCAGAGGGCGGCCGGCAGTGAGCAGTAATCGGTGGTCAGTAAGAACGCGACGCCACTCTGATATTTAGCCGCCGGGCTCGCCCGGCGGTTTACCCGGTTCGAACGCGTAATGGAGTGCTTCTGCGATGCTGCTTTCATCGCGGTTTGATCAGGCTTTGCTGTACGCCGTCGCGATCCATGCCGGGCAGACGCGCAAGGCGTCCGAAGTCCCTTTTATCGCGCATCTGCTGGGCGTGACTTCGCTGGCCTTGGAATACGGCGCGAACGAAGATCAAGCGATCGCGGCCCTGTTGCACGACGCGGCCGAGGACGCCGGCGGCGAGGGGCGCCTGGCCGACATTCGCGTGCGCTTTGGCGAAGCCGTGGCCGGCATGGTGCGCGACTGCACCGACACCTGCGAATCGCCCAAGCCCGCCTGGCAGGCGCGCAAAGAGGCCTATATCGCACACCTGCCCCACTCCTCGGCCGGGGCGCTCCTGGTTTCCTGTTGCGATAAGCTCTACAACACCCGGACGATCGTCGCCGAGTTGCGCGAGCGCGGCGCCGCGACCTGGGAGAAGTTCCGCGGCGGACGCGATGGCTCGCTGTGGTATTACCGCACGCTCGTGAATTTCTTCATGACCACGGACTTACCGCGCGGGCTGGTCGACGAGTTGAGCCGCACGGTCGAAACGATGGAGGCGCTCACAGGCGTTTCTTCGTAAAGCTTCTGGTTGCCGTGGCGGTCCGCTCGCAAACGTCGGCCACGTGCATCGTCCCTTTTGGCTGGCGCGGTCTTCATGAATACCAGGCCCGAATTGATTGCATTCATCGCGCCGGCGTTCTAGAACGTGGGGCACCGGGGCGCGACGGGGACGATCGACCAAGACGCCGTCGATTCGCGACGCCGCTTTCTTTCGACAATTCTCGTAGTCTTCCAAAGACCATGACGCACACCCCAATCAGCTCCGACCGCGCGACGCAGGATGATAAATACGAGCGCGACCTGGCGCGCGTACCGGCCAACTACATGGCCCTGTCGCCGCTGACGTTTTTGGCGCGCTCGGCCCTGGTTTACCCGGATCACGCCGCCTGGATTCACGGCGAGCGTCGCGCGACGTATGCCGAGTTCTTCGCCCGCTGCCGCCGCCTGGCCTCGGCGCTTGCGGCGCGCGGGATGGGCCTGGGCGATACGGTGGCGGTCATGGCTCCCAACGTGCCGGCCATGCTCGAAGCACATTACGGCGTGCCGTTGGCCGGCGGCGTGATCAATGCCTTGAATTACCGTCTCGATCCGCCGGCGATCGCCTTCATTTTCGACCACGGCGAGGCCAAGGTCCTGATCACGGATCGCGAATTCTCGCCGATCATCCGCCAGGCCTTGAAGCTGTGCCGGGCCCGACCGCTGGTGATCGATATCGACGATCCCCTCGACGAGGGCGCCGGCGAGCGGTTGGGAGAAATCGAGTACGAGGATTTCATCGCCGCGGGCGACCCCGACCATCCGTGGGAGCTACCGGCCGACGAATGGCAGGCGATCGCCTTGAACTACACCTCCGGTACCACCGGCGATCCCAAGGGTGTGGTGTTTCATCATCGCGGTGCGTATCTCAACTCGGTCGGCAATGTGATCGTGTGGAACATGCCGCCGCACGCGCGTTATCTGTGGACCCTGCCCATGTTCCATTGCAACGGCTGGTGCTTTACCTGGGCCTTGAGCGTGAATGCGAGCACGCACGTCTGCCTGCGCAAGACGACCGCCGAGGGGGCCTACGCGGCGATCGCGGCTCACGACGTCACGCATTTCTGCGGAGCGCCGATCGTGCTGAACATGCTGGCCAATGCCCCGGCCGGAATCCGCCGGCAAGGTGGCCGTACGATCGAAGTGATGACCGCCGGCAGCGCTCCGCCCGCGGCCGTGATCGCGTCGATGGAATCGCAAAGCTTTCACGTCACGCACTCCTACGGTCTGACCGAGACCTACGGGCCGGCCGTGACGTGTGCCTGGCACGAGCAGTGGAACGAGTTGCCGCCAACCGAGCGGGCGACGCTCAAAGCCCGGCAGGGCGTGCCTTACCCGGTGCTCGAGGGATTGATGGTCGCCGATCCGGAGACGCTCGCTCCCTGCCCCGCCGACGGCCAGACGCTGGGCGAGGTCTTCATGCGCGGCAATATCACGATGAAGGGTTACCTGAAGAATCCGCGCTCGACGCAGGCCGCGTTCGCCGGCGGCTGGTTCCATTCAGGCGATCTGGCCGTCATGCACCCGAACGGCTACATCGAGCTCAAGGACCGCTCGAAGGACATCATCATCTCGGGTGGAGAGAACATCTCGACGATCGAAGTCGAGGGCGTGCTGTATCAGCACCCGGCCGTGCTCGAAGCGGCCGTCGTCGCGCGCCCCGACGAGACCTGGGGCGAAACGCCCTGCGCGTTCGTGACGCTGAAAGAGAATTGCCAGGCGTCGGACCGTGAGATCATCGAATTCTGCCGGCAGAACCTGGCGCACTTCAAAGCGCCGCGGACCGTCGTGTTCGGCCCGCTGCCGAAAACGTCGACCGGCAAGATTCTGAAGTATGCGCTCCGCGAGCAAGCCGCGGCATTGAAATAGTGCGCGCCGCACGCGGAGGGATTCTCACCTCCCTCCCTGTCAGGGATGAGAATGCACGGTGCTCGCCGAGCAGCGTGTGTTTGGAACCTGGCACCCTGCGCGTCACGCGGCGAAGAATTCGCTAGCGGCGATATCGTCAGCGTGGCACGAAGAACATGCCGGGATTGACGCCGGGCGGTGTCACGTATTGGCGGACGCGGTCTCCACGCGTGCCTTCTTTGTGCTGTTTTTCGAGCTCTTCGAGATCGATTTCCGTCGTGGTCACTTGCGTCGTGTCGAGCGTGCCATCGGCTTTGTAGGTGCGCACCACGGTCTTCGTCGGCGCGTGCGGTTTGCCGGTGGCCAGGTCGATCACGGTCATCGTAAAGCGGGTCAGCCCATCGAGCCCATCCGGCGTGACCCACACGTACATCGGACCGCAGTGGCCGACGTAGCAAGCGTTCGGCGGCACGTCCTCTTTGCAGCCGGCGCGGAACCAGCCGGTGGGAATGACGCATTCCAGATCGTCCTGCTCGCCCAGGTAGAAGCGCTCGAGCAGGTCGCGACACTCGATGCAATGCGTCGCTTCGCCCTCGCCCATGACGACCATCTGAAACGCGCAGCGGATGCGTCGCAGATTATCGACGTCGGTCACGGGGGCGAGCGACCAGTTCTCGGTGAGGTTGCGCGAGGCGCTAGGATTGAAGAGCATGCTCAAAATCGGCAGGCCCGCGCCGAACTGCATCCCCTGCGTGAGCGTTGGCGAGTACGTGCCGTTGGCGCTCACGCCTTTCTGGTCGGCGACGTTTACGGTGCCGGCATTGACGATGGCCAGCGAGGGCATGACGGCGGGGTTGGCCACGAAGCGGGCCAAATTGTCCATCACCTGCTGATAGTTCAAGTCGGTGAGGGTCTCGGTCGTGGCCACGGTGTTATCGCGCAGGCTGAGATGCGTCCGGCAGCCGCCGGCGAGCATCGAGACCGCGATCAGTAGCCCGGCGGCCCGCATCCGTTCGCCGCTTTCTGGCAGGGTTTCGCGAGCCCGCCGCCCGCGGTACTCGCCACGAAATGTGCCCCTGCGAAGCAAGGTGAAATTGGCAAAGTTTGAGAAATGTATCGGCTTTTCGTGCCGCGGAACTTTGGCGGTTGCCCGGATTCCGTACAATGAAGAGCTTGGCCCGAACGCTAGCAGGGACGCCTGTCACGGCGACTCACGCTGGCATGGCAGAGTTACCGGCCGCACACGGAAGGGAACCCCCAGCGTGGAATTTCGACTTGTCAGCCCGTTTGAGCCCGCCGGCGATCAGCCGCAGGCCATTGCCACGCTCACCGAGGGACTGCACGCCGGACGCAAGCAGCAGGTGCTGATGGGCGTCACCGGGTCGGGCAAGACGTTCACGATGGCCAACGTCATCAAGAACATTCAAAAACCGACGCTCGTGCTGTCGCACAACAAGACCCTGGCGGCCCAGTTGTACAGCGAATTCAAGGATTTCTTTCCCTATAACGCGGTGCACTATTTCGTCAGCTACTACGACTATTACCAGCCCGAGGCGTACATCCCGCAGCGCGATATCTACATCGAGAAAGACGCCTCGATCAATCAAGAGATCGACCGTTTGCGGCTGGCTTCGACCAGCGCGCTGGTCAGCCGGCGCGACGTGGTGATCGTGGCCAGCGTCTCGTGCATTTACGGCTTGGGATCGCCCGAGGACTATCGGGCGATGGTCATCGCCTTGCGCCGGGGCGAGCAGCTCGACCGCGACGAGATGCTGCGCAAGTTGATCGACGTGCAATACGAGCGCAACGACATCGAATTTGCGCGGGCCAAGTTTCGTGTGCGCGGCGACTGCGTCGAGCTGTGGCCCTCCTACGAGGAATACGCCCTGCGGATCGAGTTCTGGGGGGATGAGATCGAAAAGCTGTCGATCATCAACCCCACGAGCGGCGAAGTGATCTCGGTCGAGGACGAGCTGTACGTCTATCCGGCCAAGCACTTCGTCATGCCCGAGGAGCGTATCGAAGCGGCGGTGAAATCGATTCGCGAGGAATTGGATTTCCGCCTGGCCGAATTGAAGGATCAGGGCAAGCTGCTCGAGGCGCAGCGGCTGAACGCCCGCACGCGGTTCGATATCGAAATGCTGATGGAAGTCGGCTATTGCCCGGGAATCGAAAACTACAGCCGGCCGTTGTCGGGCCGCGCGCCGGGCTCGACGCCCGATACGCTGTTCGATTATTTCCCGGACGATTTCCTGCTGTTTGTCGACGAGTCGCACGCCACGGTGCCGCAAGTGCGCGGCATGTTCGCCGGCGACTACAGCCGCAAATCGACGCTCGTCGAGCACGGCTTTCGCCTGCCCAGCGCGCTGGATAACCGCCCGCTGCGGTTCGACGAGTTCGAGCGGCGAATTCGCGACGTGGTGTATGTTTCGGCCACGCCCGGCCCTTACGAGTTGCAGCAGACCGGCGGCGAAGTGGTCGAGCAGGTGATTCGCCCGACGGGGCTGTTGGATCCGGTGATCGAAATCAGCCCGGCCCGCGGGCAGGTGCCGCACTTGCTCGGGCAGATTCGCGAGCGCGCCGCGGTCGGCGAACGTGTATTGGTGACAACGCTGACCAAGCGCCTGGCCGAAGACTTGTCGTATTACCTGACCGAACAGGGGGTGAAGTGCAAGTGGCTGCACAGCGAGCTCGACGCGTTCGAGCGCGTGGAGCTGCTGCGCGAGCTGCGCGAAGGGCGATTCGAAGCCCTGGTCGGCGTGAACCTGCTGCGCGAAGGGTTGGACCTGCCCGAGGTCTCGATGGTGGCCATTCTCGATGCCGACAAGGAAGGCTTCTTACGCAGCGAGACCTCGCTGATGCAAACCATCGGCCGCGCCGCGCGCAACGTGAATGCGAAAGTCGTGCTGTATGCGGACTCGGTGACCGAATCGATGCAAAATGCCATCGACGAGACGTTGCGACGCCGGGCTTTGCAGGAAGCGTACAACCGCGAGCACGGCATTACCCCCGAGACGGTGCGCAAGAGCATCAAGTCGGGCATTGAGTCCGAAGCGGCCGCGCATGCCGAGGCCAACCGCGCCGTGGGGCGCACGACCGAGGCGGAGTACATCACCGAGGAATACATTCAGGAACTCGAAGGCGAAATGCTGGCCGCGGCCGAATCGTTGGAATTCGAGCGCGCTGCGGCGCTGCGCGATCGCATCTCGCAACTGCGCGACTCGATCGGCAAGAAGCGCGACGAAGTCGAGATTCATGCCACCCGCGCCAATCGCGGCCGCAGCCGTGGCCGCCGGAGCAAAGGGGCGGGAGGCCGCGTGCCGCGCCCCAAGCGCTCGTGATGTAATCTTGGCAACGCGGACCGACGCCGGGGACGCGATCGCACCATTGACCATGGCAGGGGGGGCGGAAGCCGTCCCCCCCCCCGCCCTCTGATCCCGGTCGAGAAATAGCGGCATTTCCGGCTGCATGACACTTTCCTTTGACAGCGGGAAATCTTGACCTAGTGTTTTCACTAGAGGCGAGAAAACGCCTCCCTTTTCGCAACTGACTTGTCTTGGCGACCGCTGCTGCATTCCAATCGCGTCGGATGTTCTTCCGACCAGGCCGCGGCCCCACAGCTCGTGGAGATGACAACCATGAAGCCCTTCGCAACCAAGTGCTGGAAGTTCATCAAGTCCGAGGATGGCCCGACCGCTGTCGAATACGCGGTAATGCTGGCTTTGATCGTGATCGTCTGCTTGACGGCGATTCAATCGATTGGCACGAATGCCAACGCCACGTTCAATAGCGTCGCCGGCCAACTGGGCGGTGGCGGCTCGTAATTTGCCGCATATGCGTGCCGGCGAGGGTGTCGGCTAGCGGTCGATGCGTGCATCCGACGGCCAGTTTAGCGCGGTCGGATGTACGCCCTCGACCGCCTTTTTTTTGCGTCCGTGCGCCGGCTCTCCGTCGCTCACCGCGGCGGCAGCTTTCTGACCTCGGCCTGCATCGTGAACGTCAGCTCTTTGTCGGGCCCGGCGCCTTCGCTACCCACCTGCGGATAGAGGAACAGCCGGAAGCCGGAGCCGGCTTTCGTACACGGTCCGAACATGACCAGATCATGGTCCGAGCCTTCGGGACTCCAGCGCTGCGACAAATAGGGGGCTGTTCCCGCGTTGCTCCCGGCGCCGAACAAGAATTGCACCTTCTCGTTCTTGAGGAACCAGGCCCGGGCCGCGGCATCCGGCACGATCTTGATCGACACGACAAAAACGTCGCCTGGTTGCCAGGTGCCTCCACAGTCGTCGCGATCGGCCGGCTTGAGCTCGATCCAGTTCGGTTGGCCGCTGGGGGCGCTATAAGCCTGGAAAGTATCGGGGCGAATGGTCAGCGTTTCGCCAGCCATCTCGACGCCTTTGGGAAATTGCGTGCGGCCGGGAACGGCCTTGGCCACTAACTCGCCAAGGCCCGTAAGAACAGTGGGAGAGGACGTCACCTGGTTGCCGAGTCGGGACAAGGAGTCGTCGTCCCAGGCTTCATTGGAATCGGTTTGCATCATGCCGTAGAAGACGTTTCCCCAACACAGGCGGCGGCGGCCTTGCATGCGATCTTTGTTGTTCGCTTCGAGCCACCAGCAGAGGTTCGAGCGGCAGAGGCCGTTCAGCACGATGCCCAGCCCGGAATTAGCCTCGCAGTACACGCGCCCGGACAGCGCGCCGCAGTCGTCCATGATGCCGCCCACCGTGTTGATGCGACTGGTGATGTCGAGCTGCACCTGGTGACAGCCAATGAAGTGAAAGCCTGTCGCACCGGGGTTGTTGTGAATGTTCGCCTCGAGCAGCCCGCCGTCGTAATTGGTGACCGTCAGAGCGGTGCCGCGTTCGAGGCCGTAGATGCGCACGCCGCGCAAAGAGAGGTATTTGCCCCCCCCGTCGAGTTTCACGGCGCCGCCGCGAATGCCGATATTCTCGATGCGCTGACGGACGTCCAGTCCCGGCAGATTGGCCGGAGCCTTGGGCTGCGGTACGTCGATCAAAACGCCGCCGTTAATGGCGTACAGCTCGGCATCGGCCGTGCCGCGAATCGCGAAGTGCATGGGGAAGCCGGGCGTCTTGGCATAAACCGCCGTGGGCCAGGGAATTGTCTTCGAGAGCGCCAGCGACCCGGTAATCACTAGCTCGCCGCCGCCTTGACTGATCAGGCGGCGCATGGCTTTGACGACCGCGGCGTCATTGACCGCGGCGGACGCCGCGTCGGCGGTACCGTACTTCGCGCCGAAGGAGGCCGGATTGTAAGAATCGGCGCGGGCCGCCGCGGCAATCGACCCCAGCCAAGTCACGACCACCACAACCCTCGAAAAACGCGAGCGCAACTTCTTCGACAGAAAACCGTGCTGGCTCATAGTCATACCTAGGCAGCCCTGTGGAGCATGGGTGATTCGTTTGTAAGGGGCCATCAAGCCATTCATGAGCGATGGGCCAAGCCGTCGGACTCTGGCACAGGGGCGTCGTGCTGCGGCCGTCTCCCGCGATTGCTGCCCACGCGGGGCGCCGCAGAGATCGACGCAGCCGAATCAGGGGCGTGCTGGCAGGGCCTCAATCCCTCAAGCTCCTGTTACCGCTACCCCGCGTACGAAGACGGGTAATGGCCCGAGAAAACCACGGATGCTCGAAGAGAGCACCGACCGACTAGATATTGTCCCTGAAAGGAATGCCGAAGAGAGGACTCGAACCTCCACGACCTTACGGTCACAACGTCCTGAGCGTTGCGCGTCTGCCAATTCCGCCACTTCGGCTGAAGCTTCCTTTATAGGTCAAGATAGGGCGGGGTTCAAGCCGCGCGAGGCCGTTCGGCGAACGCCGAACCGATCTTTTTCGCACGGCACTCCATAGCGCGGCGCTTAATCTTAATAACGGGGCGCTCAATAGCGAGGTACGGTGCGATCGATCTCTTCGGCCCAGCGGTCGATGCCGCCCACCATCGTGCGCGCTTGGGCGAATCCTTGTCCGCGCAGCCAATTGGCAACCCGTTCGCTGCGGCCGCCATGATGGCAATGGACGACGATCTGCTTGTCGCGATATGCTTCCAGCTCGGCGAGACGCGAGGAGAGCTCGCTCATCGGCAACAGCCGCGCGCCCTCGATACGCGCCACGGCATACTCGTCGGCCTCCCGGCAATCGAGCAGCAAAAACACCTCGCCCGTGTCCAGCTTTTCCTTGACGCTGCGACAGGTCACTTCCAGAGGGAGATCATTGGCCGCTGTCATAAGGCACCGATTCCACGCCCGTCGAAAAAGCCCGTTGCCGGTCAAGAAAGTGAATTTGTACTCGCGAGACGGCGACGCAGATTCTACGTCGTTCGTCGCAGAACGTGAAGCGGCTGCGTCAGCCCGCCTGCGATCGTCAGCAAGCCTTGAATCCCCCGGTATTTAGCCGGACAATGAAGATCGCCACGGCCGCGCAGCTACCATTGCAAACTCAGGGGCCCGGCACGATCAGGGAGGGGACTTTCGACATGCCGGGACGCACGGTCGTCATCGCAGGGCCTTCGGGGAGCGGCAAGACCGAGCGCTTGCTCGCCGGCTATCGCACGGCGTTGCGGGCTGGCCCGATCGGCAGTGTGCTGTGGATCGCTCCGACGCATCGCAGCGCGGCCGAGGTCCGCCAGGCCATTCTCCGCGACGAGCTGCGTGCCTGCTTCAAGCCGGCGGTCATGACCTTTGACCAGTTCGCCGAGCAAGTGTTGGCGGCGAGCGATCGCGTCGTGCGGCCGATTTCGGATTTGGCCAAGCGGCAAATTCTGCGGCGCCTGATCAAGGCCGAGGCAGTCGCCGGCCGTTTGGACCATTTTCGGTCGATCGCCGAAACCGCCGGGCTCGCCGACCTGGTGACCGAGTTCATCAGCGAGCTGAAGCGCCAGGAAATCTGGCCCGACGAATTCGAACAAGCCTGCCGGGCGCGCGGCCGACAGCGCAAGGATCAGGAGCTGTCGGCGATTTACCGCGCGTATCAGCAGCACCTGAACGACAACGGTTTGTACGACGCCGAGGGGCGGTTCTGGACAGCGCGCGAGTTGTTGCTCAAAGGGCAGCGAAGGCCGTTCGAGCAATTGCGGCACGTCGTGGTCGACGGCTTTACGGATTTCACGCGTCCGCAGTTGGAGATTCTGGAGCTGCTCGCCAAGCGCGTTGCCAGGCTCGAATTTTCGCTGCCGCTGGAAGCCGAGGAGGGCCGCCCTGATCTGTTCGCCAAGCCGGCGAGCACGCTTGCGCAGTTGCGCTGGCGCATACCGGCAGCGGTGGTGGAAACACTTCCGCGCAAGGAACAACCGGCCTGGCCGGCGCTGGCCCACGTCGAACGCGAGCTCTTTAAAAACCCGCGCCACGTCGTGCGCGCCGCCCGTGCCCCGGGAATTGAAGTCAGCGAAGCGGGCCGGGCGCTTGACGAGGCGTATCTGGTCGCACGGCGCATCAAGCGTTTGCTCGTTTCCGGCGATCCGGCGACAGGAAGCAAGGTCAGCCCTGCCGACGTGGTGGTCGTCGCGCGTTCGCCTGCTGGACTCGCAGAGATCCTGCGCGAAGCCTTCGACGACCTGGGCATTCCCCATGCATTCGAGTCGGGCATTCCGCTGGCGCGCATTCCGCTGGTGGCGGCACTCGTGGCGGTGCTGCGCCTGCATGTCGAGGACTGGCCCTTCCGCGGTTTGCTGCACGTTCTGGGGAGCAATTATTTTCGGCCAGCGTGGCCCGCATGGAACGACGGCGCCGTCACAGCATCCGTCGATCAGGTGATCAGGTCGCAACAAGTGTCGCGCGGCCGCGAGACGTTGCTGATGGCGCTGCGCCGCGCCGCCGATGCGCCTGGCGTGACGGCCGCCGGCGTCCTGGACCGAGATCGGCGCGAGGCACAAAGCACGCTTGTCCTTCTCGAACAACTGGCGGCGGCATTGGATCGCCTTCCGCGGCGAACCACTCCCGGAGCGTGGCTCCGCTATCTCGTGCCGTTAGCAAATGAACTGGGGCTGACGCGCGACTTGCCGAGCAATCCGCAGGAGGCGAAGCAATCCATCGATGCCGAGGCCTGGCGCGTGCTGCGCGAGGCTTTCGCCGCGGTGGAAAAGTTTGCGACGGGGCAAGGCGCCGCCGCCGAGGAACTCGATGCGGCGGGCATTCTCGATTTGCTCACCGATATCGCGGCCACGGAAGAGCTACGGCCGACCGGCGACGAGTCGGGCTGCGTGCGTGTGCTGTCGGCCACGAGCGCCCGCGCGCTGTCGATTCCTTATCTGTTCTTCGTAAGTCTTTCGGAACGCGCGTTTCCACCCCCGGAACGGTCCGACCGCTTGTACAACGAGGCGGAGTACGAGCGCTTCGCCGACGCGGGATTGCCGCTGGTCCTGCGTGCCGAAGCCAGTCAGCGCGAGATGCTGCTGTTCTACGAAGTCATCACCCGCGCGCGGCGCCGCTTGTATCTCAGCTACCCGGGGCTGGACGAAAAAGGTCAGCAGCTATTGCCGAGCCCTTACCTCGGCGAGCTCGAGGATGTTTGCGGCGGTCGGATGGATCGGTATCGCGTCGAGGATTTGCGACCGCTGCCCTACGACGGGATCGCCGCCAGCGCCACGGAGCAGCGAATACTTGCCGTGGCGCAGGCGGCGGGCATCGAAATATCGCGGTCCGACCATGGCGCGAACGCACGGCCGCCGGCCGAACCGGGGCCGGTGCTTGCGGGCCTGACGGCTCGGCCCGAGACGCGCCCGGTATTCGAAAACATCCTGGCCGGTCTGGCGGCGAATAGCAGTCGCGCGGGCCGCGAGGAGTTCGGGCCCTACGAGGGCCTGCTCGGCGCTGCCGTGCGGACGTCGCTGGCGACGCGCTTCGGAGCCGAGGTTCGTTTCAGCGCCAGTCGCCTGGAGCAATATAAGCGTTGCCCGTTCCGTTTCTTCTTGAGCGACGTGCTGCACCTCGAGCCCGTGGAGGAGTTGAGTGTAGCGATCGACCCGTTATCGCGCGGCTCGGAATTGCACGACGCGCTGGCGCGATTGCATCGTGAAGTGAATCAGACGCTGGGGCGCGCGGCATCACCGGCCGACCCGGCGGCGGCGCCGGTTTTCGAACAAGCGCTGGCCCGGCTTATGAGGGAGCTGGAACGACGCGCAAAGGATCGGGCGCAACCTTTTCAAGCGGCGTTGGCCGAGATCGAGCGGCGGCAGTTGCGCGATTGGCTCGCCGATTACACCAGGCAGCACGCGAAGTACGACGCCTTGTGGGAGAGTCTCGACCGGCCGCTGGTGCCGGCCTATTTCGAGGTCTCGTTTGGCGACGACCGTCTCACCGATGATTCGCTTTCCACCGTTGAGCCTTTGGTGATCAGCGATGGCGCGCGCCAGGTTCTGGTGCGCGGCCGGATCGATCGCGTCGACGTGGGGCACGCCGCGGGCCGGCCCGTCTTCGGAGTCCTGGACTATAAATCGGGAAAAGCGAAAAGCTACAACCAAGAGGCCATCGAATCGGGCGAAGCTTTGCAAGTCTTCTTGTATGCTCTGGCCGCCGAAAAGTTGTTCGCCCGCGAACAGCGGATTCCGTGGAACGCCGGCTATTGGTTCGTCACGGATGAGGGATATCCCGAAAAAACCTCCGTGCAGATTCACGAGGTCGAGGCCAACCAACTGCGGGCGACCAAGCAGTGGCAAGAACTGCGTGATAAAGACACGGCTCTGGTGCTTGACCTGGTCGAGGGGATGCAGGCCGGCAAGTTTCCGGTGTTCAACGACAACGATCGATGCACGAGCTTTTGCGACTTTCGCACGGTGTGCCGGGTCAACCAGGTCCGCGCGACGGGGAAGAAATGGCAGCCACAAACGCGTCAGGATTAACCGAAGAACAGCGCACTGCCATCGAGCGGCGCGGCGTTTCGATCGCGCTCTCGGCCGGGGCCGGCTGCGGCAAGACGCACGTGCTGGTCGAGCGGTTCCTGGCCGCGCTTACGCCCGCCACGAACGGTGACGAGAGCGGCGCCAAGGGATTGTCCGGGCTGATCGCGATCACCTTCACGGATCGCGCGGCGCGCGAGATGCGCGATCGCCTGCGGCGCAAATGCCGCGAACGGTTGCGCGCGGCCGACGATCGTCACGCGGACGATTGGCTCGGCCTGTTGCGCGAACTCGAATCGGCACGCGTCAGCACGATTCACGCCTTTTGCGGATCGCTGCTGCGGGCCCACGCCGTCGAGGCCGGCATCGACCCGCACTTTCAGATCCTGCAAGCTGGCCCGTCGGCGACGCTGTTTTCCGAGGTGGTCGAGGATCAATTGCGCGAACAGCTCGGCCAGATGAACGAAGATTTGCTGGACCTGGTCGTCATGTTCGGGCTCGTGCCGCTGCGGCAGATGATGCAGAAACTGCTCGGCCGCCGGCACGCCATCGATTTCGACGAGTGGGTGCTGGTCACGCCTGAAGAATTAGTCGAGCGCTGGCACGAGGTCGAAGTTAAGGAGGTGCTTCCGCAGCTGCGTGCGCAGTTTCTCAAGCTGCCAGAAGTGGCGTCGTTACGAAGGATCATGGCGAACTGGACGCCAACCAATAACGTCATGCGGGATCGATTTGTTTCGCTTACTGCGGCACTTAACGACCTCGCCTCGGGCGAGGAGTTTTATCGGACGATCGACGCCATTCGCGATGCGGCCCGAGTCCAGGGAGGGGGCTCGCGTAAAGACTGGTTCAGCGACGAAATCTACAACGAGTTTCGCGACGCCGCCACGGCGGTACGAGATTGGGCCAAGGATGCCGAGAAGCGTTCGAGAATCGAGGCCAAGGGGGCCCTGCCCAGCGCCGCGGCCGGGCTGGCGCTGTTGCGGGTGGCGCGGCCAGTCATCGCGGCGTATGAGGATCGCAAGCGCGAGCTGAGCTTGCTGGATTTCGACGATCTGCTGGCACGCACGCGCGATCTGCTCCATGGCGCGCACGGCGAGACGTTGCGGCGGCGGCTGGCGTCGCGGCTCGATCTGCTGTTGGTCGACGAGTTTCAGGACACCGATCCGCTGCAGGTCGAGCTGGTGAAAGTTCTCTGCGGTGGCCAGTTGCAGGAGGGGAAGCTTTTTTTTGTCGGCGACGCCAAGCAATCCATCTATCGCTTCCGCGGCGCCGATCCGCGCGTCTTTCGCGAATTGCAAGGTGAAATCCCGCGTGCCGGCCAACTGCCGCTGACGCGGAACTTCCGCAGCCAGCCGGGCGTGCTCGATTTCGTCAATGCTCTGTTCCGCGATCGACTGGGCGGGACGGAGTACGAGGCGCTCGTCGCACATCGGCCGGCGCTCGCCGAATCGCCGATTGTCGAGTTCCTGTGGGCCACGCCGCCGGCCGACAATACCGAAAAGATCGACGCCGAGTTTCTACGAAAACAAGAGGCCGAGTGGATCGCGCGGCGCGTCGCGCAGATTCTCGCCACGGGCCAGGTGACGGTTCCTGCTGACGCGCGCGGCCCGGCGCGCTCGGCCGGACCCGGGGACGTGACCATTTTGTTCCGCACGCTGTCGGACGTGCGCTATTACGAAGAGGCCTTGCGGCGCCACGATCTCCCTTATTACACCGTCGGTGGCGGTGCCTACTACGCGCAGCAAGAGGTGTTCGACCTGCTCAATCTGCTGCGTGCCATCGACGCGCCGGGCGACGTTGTGAGCCTGGCCGGCGCGCTGCGCAGCCCCTTCTTCTCGTTGACCGACGAAACGCTGTACTGGTTGGCGCAGCACGAAAAAGGATTGGCGGCCGGGCTGTTTGCCGCGGCGCTGCCGGCACAAATCGAAGGCCAGCAGCGGCGCCAGGTGCAATTTGCCGCGAAAACGCTGCACGAGCTGCGCGCGCAAAAGGATCGACGGTCGGTCGTCGCTTTGATCCGCCACGCACTGGCCCGCACCGGATACGACGCGCTGCTCTTGGCCGAGTTTCTCGGCGAGCGCAAGCTGGCCAACTTGCGAAAGCTGATCGACCAGGCGCGTATTTTCGATGCGTCGGGCATTTTCACGTTGTCCGATTTCATTCACGAGCTGAGCGAGTTCGTTGCGCGCCAGCCCGATGAGCCCCCGGCGCCGGTCGAGCTCGAGACGAGCACGGTTATCCGCCTGATGACGATTCACCAGGCGAAAGGCTTGGAATTTCCGATCGTCGTCGTGCCCGACCTGATGCGCAGCCAGAATGGCTCGCCGGTGATCGCGGCGTTCGATCCGCGGCTGGGACCGCTCGTGCGCGCGAAGGACGAGGATGCCGGCGCGTGTGGCTTTGACTTGTGGCGCGCGCTGGAAGAGCAAGAAGAGGCCGACGAGGGAATTCGCCTGCTGTACGTGGCCGCCACGCGCGCCGCGGATTACCTGATCCTGTCGGCCGGTATCAAAGATTTCGACAAGCCGTCGGGTTGGCTCGAATTCCTCGGCGAACGTTTCGATTTACGATCCGGATCGCTGCAAGCCCACTTACCTGGCGGATGGTCCCAGCCGCGCGTCACGGTCACGCTCGAGCGTCCGCCGACTCCGCACGGGGCGGACAGCAAGCCGCGCGTCGAATGGGATCGGGTGATCGCCGAGGCGCGGGAGTGTGCGGCGGCGGGGCGGGGCGTTTCGTCGCCGCTCGTCGAGCCCGTTCCGCCCGATCACGCGGCGCGGCGCGTCTTTTCGTTTTCACGCCTGGCGGGCCAGTTCGAGAGCGAGGAGTTGCCTGCCCGTGACAAGGACGCATTCGCACGGCTTGCAACGGAGGAGATTACCGACGAGCCGGCAGGGAGTGCCACGGAGTTGGGCGTTCTGGCGCACGCGGTGCTCGCGCAAATCGATTTCGCGGCGCCGGGCGATGTGTTAGAGCGCTGCCGCGACGAACTCGCGCGCCGGTTCTCGTCCTCAGAGACCAGGCCTGAAAGCGCCGCGGCGATGATCGAGCGCTTTTTGCAGTCCCCGCGCGCGACAGCGCTGCGCGAGGCCGCCGCGGTGCATCGCGAGTTGGAATTCTTGCTCCGCTGGCCGCCGGGCGGGCCGGCGGATGGTCGCCTGATCCAGGGCTTTATCGATTGCCTGTATCAGGATCGTGACGGCCGCTGGCACCTGTTGGATTACAAGACCAATCGCGTGACGGCCGCGGCGGTGCCACAACTTGCGGCGCGTTACGAATTGCAAATGTCGCTCTACGCGATCGCCGTGGAAGAAGTGTTGGGCGAAAGCCCGGCCACGCTGACGCTGTGCTTTTTGCAGCCGGGCGTGGAACATGTGGTGCCGTGGAATGGGGAGGCGCGCAAGCACGCGATCGAGCAGATTAACTCCGCACTCACGGCGGCGATCGCGAAGTCCACTTAAGTGCGCGAAAGCGGCTGCCGCGCTGCGGGCGAAACATGCGCCCGTCCACTGCGGGTCGACAGTTCGGCGGCAAATGCAGGACCCCGGAGCACCCAATCGACCACGCGCCAGTCGAGCCAGCGTCGGTCAGCATCGTTTCCTCGGGCGCCAATGAATCCCAAGTGCCCGCCGTGCCGTGCGACGTGCAGGCTCGTGGCGGGGGACAGGCGCAAAGCCTCGAACATGTGCCGCGGCACGAGGGGATCGTCGGCCGCCGCAATGATTTGCGTCGGAATGCGAACGTCAGCCAACAGCGGCGCCGAACTCGACTGCTGGTAGTAATTCGCCGCGTTGCCAAAACCGCAGACCGGGCCGGTGAACCAATCGTCGATCTCGATCAACCGTTTCGGCTGCCGCGCGAAATCGACCGAGACGGCATGCGGCGCCCGTCGCCGACGCTCGAGTAGCTGCCCGCTGAGCAAGCGAGCGAAATAACGATCGTAGCCGCGGTTTTGCCAGCGGCCGATCCAGGCCGAGCACGCGGCCAGGTCCGCCGGCGGGCAGACGGCCATCACGCGGCACAAGTTCTCGGGCGGGCGATCCGCCGATTCCCCGGCCAGCTTCAGCGCGATATTTCCTCCCAAGGAATAGCCGATCAGCGTTACGGGCGAATGCGGACACAATGCGCTGATGAAACGCAGCGCCGCCGCCGCGTCGGCCGATCGGCCGCTGTGATAAGGTAACCGCGCCAGCTCGATGCCCGCCCCGCAGCCGCGGAGATCCATGCGAAACGCGCGGACGGCGTGGGCACAGAGCTTTTGCGCGGCGCGGCGCATGTAGACGCTCTCATGGCTGCCGCCGAGCCCGTGCATCAGTAACGCCACCGCACAGCCCGGCTGCCATTCCTCGGGGCAATCGTCGTGCAGCACCAGCCGGTCGCCATCGTCGAGCGCGACCTGGTGCTGCCGCGCACGGTAGTCGTTCAACTCGCCCGGGAAGTAAACGCCGGCCAGCGTTTGCAGGTGCCCGCTGCGCAGCAGGGGATGCGGCCGAAACGGGGGAAGGTCGTGAGCGGCGTTCGGCTGGGCCAAGCAGACACCTCGAGGAGTATGTTCTTCACGCTGTCGCCCGCGGCATGGCTTTGAGCCGGCGCCACGGTGACTCTAGCTTAGACGTGCGCGTGGATTATCGATAGCTACTTGCACGCCGCTCGTGAGGCGGGGGCAAAATGGCTCAGTCGACGGCCGGGTCCAGATCCGGCAGCCGCTCTCGTCCGGGATCCGTAATGTCGAGCAGGCACTGACCCGTCAGTTCGGCAAGCGCGGCGTTCGCAACGAGAAAGACCCGAGCGCCGAAGTCCGGCACCGGCAGCGACTTTCCGTCTAAATCCAGTGCTAACGTGGGCGCATCGCCATACGGCGCCCCGATCGCTTGCGCGTAGCCGAGCGGGTGCCAGTCGGCATCGATCGAGCCGATATGATCGAGCACGGAGCAGCGGGCGGCGCGGATTTCAGCGACCGCCGTGGCATACTCGTGATAAAACCGCTGATAGCTTTTCCAGGTTCCCGCCGTGGGACTTGTGTCGTCGAGCGCGGCGCGGGCCGGCTCGCTCAGACGCTCGTCGAGATTCGCGGGTAAGAAATTCGGCCCGCGCGCCGCGTCCTCAAGGAATTTCTCCACCCGAGCGATGACCTGTAGCAGTCCGCGGGCACTGGCCGCGAACAGCGGTCGCTCGCCGGCCGGAAAAATAATGACCGAAACGTGCTGGCCGGGATCGAGATTTCCACCCAGCTTGTAAATGGCCTCGGCCACCGTGCAGCCGCGCAGTTCGTCATAGTCGCCCACGAAGGTGAATTGCTGGCCAGGCTTGCCCAAGGATTTCAATTGCGCGATCGATAGTTGCGCTTGTGTGGTCGGGTCGTACGCGACCATCCGCAATAATCGCCGCGGTTGTTCGTTGGCCAACAGGGCAGCGAACGATTCTCTCGCCGTCGGCCGTCGATGGCGCGCGTGATCTTGCTCGGACTGCGATCCCGCATTGCCGCCGGATACTCGTCCGCCGATCACGAAATGGCGAATCGCCACGATCGTTGTTACCGCTGCGGCCAAAAGCAGCAGTGCGATGATGCGGCGCAGCGAGAGTGCAGACGACCGGCGTGCATCCATACGCAAACGCCTAGGACAGCCCCGGAATGGGCCGGCCCCCCTCGGTGACGATCGGGATCGGCCGTCCCTGACGATTGACCCACTGCGCGTCGAGGTCGATGTCGAGATGGCGAAACACGGTCGCCGCCAGATCGGCCGGCCGCACGGGAGCTTCGGCGATGTCGTAGCCGCGCCGATCGGTGCTGCCGATGACCTGGCCCATCGGTAAACCGCCGCCGGCCACGATCATCGACATGCAGTTCGTCCAGTGGCCGCGTCCGGCCGTGGCGGTCATCACCGGCGTGCGGCCGAATTCTCCCATCATCAAAACGAGGGTCGAATCCAGCAGGCCGCGCGCCTCGAGATCGTTGATCAAGGCAAACAGCGCGCGATCGACGACGGGCAGGATCGGCGTCAATCCCTTCTGAATGCCGCCCCATACGACCTCGTCGCCGTGATGGTCGAAATATCCCCACTTGCCGCTGACGAGGGTGAACGTGACGCCGGCCTCGACCAGGCGCCGCGCGAGGAGCGTCTTCTCGCCCAGGCTGCCCGGCCCGTAGGCGTCGCGCGTCTTCTGGTCTTCTTGCGATAGATCGAAGGCCCGTTGCACGCGTTCGCTGGTGACCATGTCGACGGCCATCTGCGAAAAGCGATCGGCGCTGTCCATCGCCCGTGACAAATCGAGGTCGCGGCGAAAGCGGTCGAACTCGTGACGCAGGGCGTCGCGATGCCGCACCCGATCGACCGCGATTCCCTTGGGCATGGCGAGTCGGCCCGGCAGCTCCTTGCCGTTGACCGGTTCGAAGTTGTTGCCCATGTGCCCGGCGCCCCACACGTCGGCCTTCCAGCTATCGGCCAGTCCGACGAAGGCGGGCAGATTCGGCGCGTTGGGGCCGCGCAGCCGGGCGACGATCGAGCCCATCGACGGATAGCCTTGCCCATCGTTGCCATCGTCGCTGCGGCGCGCCAGCGCATTGCCGGCTTGCATCGTGATGGGCGTATGGTTGCTGGCCGAGCAATCGACCGAGCGAATGATCGACAGCCGCGGCATGAGCTGCGCCGTCAGCGGCAGATGTTCGCACACCTGGATGCCTGGCACGCGCGTGTCGATGGCCTGATAGGGGCCGCGAATTTCTTGGGGAGCGTCGGGCTTGGGGTCCCACATGTCGATATGGCTGGGACCGCCCGAGAGCCAGAGAAGAATGACGGATGTTTTGTCGCTGCGACCCGCCGGCGCTGCTGCATTCGTTGCCGTGGCGGCCGCCGCGCGATGCTTGAGCAAATCGACGAGCGAGAGCCCCGCGAGGCCGGCTGTTCCCGTCTGTAAAAACCAGCGGCGCGAACCACAGCGGATTGTGTCGGCGCGCGGCGGCAGCATCGGGTTGGCCGTGTTGGCACGTTGGTGCTCGTCAGCGTGCAAACGGCCGAAAGGCGGACGACTCTCGGGCATGGTCGCGCTCCTGGGGCGGGAATCGGTCTGTCGCGCGGCAATCGTCGGGCAGGATCCAAGCGGCCCCCGGATTGTACCCATAAACGGACGAGAATGCATCAGGGAGGCGCGGTCGCTGGTTGGCACAAAGACCGTGACGAGCTACAAAGCGATCTCCTGCCGAAACATCCGAATCAAGCTTCTTTCCCTCCCCGAGTTTCGTAATGCCTTGTTTTGTCACACATCTGGAAAGTGCCATCGATGGCACTCAGCTTCCGGCCAACGAGCCGCAAACGTTGCACAAGGATCGCCCGCTGTGGGTTCGTTACGACCTGGACGCCGTGCGACAGGCCGTGACGCGCGAAGATCTGGCCGAGCGCCCACCCACGATGTGGCGCTATCGCGAGCTGCTCCCCCCGGCTGATGAGAAGTGGATCGTCTCGCTCGGCGAGCAGATGACGCCGATCTTGCGCTGCCGCCGGCTGGGGCATCGTTTCGGATTGGAAAACTTGTACATCAAGGACGAGTCGCGGCTGCCGACCGGCAGCTTCAAGAGCCGCGGCCTGGCGATGGCCATCACGATGGCCGGCCAGTTCGGCTTGCGCCGCGTGGCGATTCCCACGGCCGGCAACGCCGGCGGCGCGCTGGCCGCTTACGCAGCCCGGACAGGCATGGACGCTTTTGTCTTCATGCCGCAAGACACGCCCGTGATTAACCAGCTCGAATGCCGGCTGGCGGGCGCCAAGACCTTTCTCGTCAACGGGCTGATCACCGATTGCGGCCGCATCGTGCGCGAAGGGAAGGAGCATCTTGGCTGGTTCGATATGTCGACGTTGAAGGAGCCGTACCGCATTGAAGGAAAAAAGACGATGGGGCTCGAACTGGCCGAGCAGTTCGGCTGGCGCCTGCCCGACGTGATTGTCTATCCCACCGGAGGCGGTACCGGCCTGATCGGCATGTGGAAGGCCTTCGAGGAGCTGGCAGCGCTGGGTTGGCTGGAAGAGACGCGCCGCCCGCGCATGGTGGCCGTGCAATCGTCGGGCTGTGCGCCGATCGTGCGGGCCTTCGAAGCGGGCGCGCGCTTCGCCGAACCATTCCCCGATGCCAAAACCGTGGCGAGCGGCATTCGCGTGCCGGCGGCGGTCGGTGACTTCATGATCCTCGATGCCGTTCGCTCAAGCGGCGGTCTGGCCGTGGCCGTCGATGAAGCACGCTTGCGCTATTGGATGGCGCTAGGCACCTCGAGCGAAGGGATCGCGATCTGTCCCGAGACGGCGGCTTGCCTGGGCGCGGTCGAAAAGCTGGCCGCCGAGCGCTGGATCAAACGGGACGAGCGCGTGGTGGTCTTCAACACGGGCGCGGCGCAGAAATATCCTGAAGCGATGGCTGTGGAGCTGCCGCGCATCGACAAGGACGCACCGCTGGACTGGGAGCGAATCGCGCAGGGATAGCCGTCTGCTATCCACGCTGATTGTGTAGCCGTGGCGAGAGCGATCGTTCACACGGTGCCCGATGGCGGCCCTTCGCTGTCGCGTCGTCGGCGGTCGGCGGGGCGGACCGCCACGGCGACCGACAGGGCAACCATGATGCCGACACCGAGGACGATGGCCGCGGCAATGAACGTTCCTGAGAGCGTTCCCGACATGATTCGTCCCTGGAAGCCGAGGCGGGCGTCGGTGCCCAATTCCTCCGGCCGCAAAAGTCTGCAAGCAAAATCAAGGTAGCTCCGCTAGCATAAGCCTATACCACCGGCGGACCGGCGGCCAGCAGCTTTGTGGATGGTTTTTGCCTCAGCCGGCGGCCCCAGATCGCTAATTGCTCGAAAGCACAGAATCATGGAACCTATCAAAATCGGCCTGATCGGAACCGGACACTCGCACGCCGCCGGCAAGCTCGCGGCGTTGCGCGCAAACGCTGATTTCGAGGTCGTGGGCGTCGCCGAACCGGATCAAAAGCTCGCTGCCGCCGCGCAAGGAGCCGCCGCGTATCAAGGGCTGCCGTTTGTTGCGGAAGAGCAGTTGCTCAATACGCCCGGCCTGACGGCGGTGGCCGTCGAGACCAACGTGCCCGACTTGTTGGCGGCCGGCGAGCGCGTGATCGAGGCCGGCAAACATCTGCACTTGGAGAAGCCGGGCGGGGCATCGCTACCGCGCTTTCGCCGTCTGCTCGATATGGCCGCGCGCAAGCACCTGGTCGTGCAACTGGGCTACATGTATCGCTACAGCCCCGCGATCCTCCTCATGCGTGATTTGGTCAAGCAAGGCGCGCTGGGCGAGCCGTTCGAGATTCACGCCGTGATGAGCAAGGTTGTGAACCCGCCGTCGCGGCGGGCGTTCGCCGAATTCGCCGGCGGCATGATGTTCGAGCAGGGTTGCCACTTGATCGACCTGGTGATCGGCCTGATGGGGCGGCCGGCGCGGGTCACGTCGTTCTTGCAGCATGTGGCGCCGATCGACGATCGCCTGGCCGATAACACGCTGGCGGTACTCGAATATCCGCGGGCGATCGCCTCGGTGAAAAGTAGCGCGATGGAAGTCGAAGGGGGCGCGCGACGACACTTCGTCGTGTGCGGCACCGAAGGAACCTGCCACGTCCAGCCGCTCGACGAGCCGAATGTGCAATTGGCACTATCCCGGCCGCGCGGCGATTATAAAAAGGGGTACCAGGAAATCCGCTTCGGCGAGTATCCGCGTTACGTCGGCGACATGGCCGACCTGGCGAAGCTCATCCGCGGCGAGAAAGAGCCCGACTTCTCTTACGATCACGACATCACGGTGCTGGAGACGATGCTCACGGCATCGAAGATGCCGCTCGACCGGTGAGAACACGAGGTGGCACACGGACTAGAAACGCTCTTGCCGCCTCGACGCTTTACCCTCCCCTGGCCCCTCCCTGAAAGGGAGGGGAATTATGCGCGGCCGGCGATGCGGTCGTAGTTCCTTTACCCCTCTCCCTCCCAGGGAGAGGGTAGGGTGAGGGTCAAGGCGTGACGCAACGACGAGTGCATTGTGAACGACGCGCTTTGCACTGGTCTGTTGCGGAAGCGACCGGCGTGGAAACGCTCTTGCCGCCTCGACGCTTTACCCTCCCCTGGCCCCTCCCTGCAAGGGAGGGGAATTATGCGCGGCCGGCGATCTGGTCGTAGTTCCTTTACCCCTCTCCCTCCCAGGGAGAGGGTAGGGTGAGGGTCAAGGCGTGACGCAACGACGAGTGCATTGTGAACGACGCGCTTTGCACTGATCTGTTGCGGAAGCGACCGGCGTGGAAACGCTCTTGCCGCCTCAACGCTTTACCCTCCCCTGGCCCCTCCCTGAAAGGGAGGGGTATTATGCGCGGCCGGCGATGCGGTCGGAGTTCCTTTACCCCTCTCCCTCCCAGGGAGAGGGTAGGGTGAGGGGCAAGGCGCGACGCAACCACTAGACTAGTAATACGACAGCGTTGTCCCTTCGGAGAGCCGCGCGCAGGGTTGTGGGCCACGCTGCTCGATACCGAACAGCCAACGCTGATCGGGCGTCCGCGAGCGCAAGTATAAGAGCCGCGACACGGGCGGATTGCCGGCCGCTTGCTCGCATTCGGTTTCGTTCCAACCGGATAGAATGCGATGCCACACCTCGGGCCAGGCGCTATAGCGGAAATGGATCGGGTCCCAGCCGTACCAGGCGGTGTTTTGCTCGATCTGCGCGATGCCGCGGCGGGCCGCCAGTTCACTCAACCGCTGGTCCAACTCATGGGCACGTGCCGCAATCGTGGCGTACGGCAACCGCCCGAGCGGAAACATCAAGCGGCGCAAGAAACGAAATTTCCATTCCGGCACCTGATCGATATTGGCCACCGGCAGCCGCGTCATGACGATTCGCGCCTCATGCCGGGCAAGCTGATCAAGGCAGGCCGTCACCCACTCGACGATTTTGTCGACCGGCGCCTCGTACATCAGGTCGTTGCCGATATCGGTCACCAGCGCCGCCGTGGGCGCGGCGGGCCGCTCGTCGAGCGCCGACCACAGCCGTGAATTTTGAATGCTCGGCAGCGTCCGCCCCAGCACGGTGCTACGCGTGCCGTACGAGCGACCGTGGCCTAGCGCCGCCAGGCAGTCGAGCGGCCGGCCCCACTGCCGGTGGCAAGCATCGACGACGGTGGCGATGCCGCGGGTGAGATTGCTCGCGCCCAGGAGAACGACACGCCGCGCCGGCAGGCCCGGAGATGCAATCGAATCGCCGTCGGCTACCATCGCCCCCCGCCAAAGCCGCCGCCCGAGATTTGCTGTAGCAGCGTGTAATTCTGATAAGCCATGTAGCCGAAGAAAATGGCGGCGAAGTTGGCGTGAAAGCGCAGCAAGCAAAGCGCCGCCATGCCGGCCGCGGTGACGATCGAGATCATTAGCGATTGCTGCAGGCCGTGATGCGGATCGAACCGCCCCAGCACGGCCCGGCACACCTGGCCGCCATCGAGCGGAAAAACGGGCAGCAGGTTGACGATGCCCCAGAAGATGTTGATGAATTGCATGTACCAGAGGAGCACGTTCACGTTCCGCGCGGGAAAGGGCTGCCAGAGCATGTAAATCAGTCGGTCGGGATCAACGGCTATCTCGGGCGAGCGGCCCCCCAGCGCGAGTCCGAGGAAGATCACGCCGGCGAAGAGAAAGCCGGCGCACGGCCCGGCCAGCGAGATCACGGTATCGGCCAACCATGTCTCGCGCGTGCGGCCCGCGCCCCCCCACCGTCCCGCGCTAGGAATGGCCAGGCCGCCAAAGCCGTGCAAGACGACATGCGCGCTCATGCCGTAATATTGGAACGCCAGGACGTGCCCCAACTCGTGGACAAGAATGCACGCGAACACGGCCACGACCCACATCAGAACCTCGACCGGATCGCCGTCACGGCCCAGGCCCATCAGGACGGTCACCAGCCAGAACATCGGATGGACGCGCACCGGCACGCCGGCCACACGAAAGTGCAAATCGTACTGTGACGGGGGCGGTTCGACAAAAAACACGTGAGCCTGTCCTGTATGTCAGAAGGTAATTCGTTGCCGGGCTTACGTCCTTGGGCGGTGTGGCGTCCTCGGCCGGTCTCGGCCGCGTTTCAGCATACTGTGGGTTGTATCGCGGCGCAAGGGCGGAATTCGTCGAGGGTTAGGCGACGTTATGGAACTATCTGGTCAGGTTTGACTAAGCCCTGGAGCGTCCTATGTTTGCTAAATTGCTCGTTGGCCTCCTGAAACGATCCATCAGGATCTCGCCTGCGGCAAACATACCGACCGTGGGCGAGATCGCGACATGGCCAATGCATTGATTGTGGATCAGCGCGAGGACCGGCACGAGCCGGCGCCATTGGCCACCTGCCCCCGCCAGAATTGCATGACCACGTCCGACGCCCCTCGTGACGAACTGTTGCGCTGCGACAAGGTCGCCAAGATATACCCTGACGGTCAAGTTGCGGCACTCGCAGACATCGACCTGTCGATTCACGGCGGCGAATTCGTGGCCATCATGGGCCCCAGCGGCAGCGGCAAGTCGACGCTACTGCAAATCCTCGGGCTTTTGGATACGCCGACCACCGGGGAGCTGCATTTCGAAGGCCTGCCCACCAGTCGGCTGCGCCATACCGATCGCGTGCGGGCGGCGAAGATCGGCTTCGTGTTTCAGTCGTTTCATTTGCTGCCCATGCTGACGGCGCTGGAGAACGTGCAGGTGCCGATGTTCGAGAGCGAACTGCCGGCGCAGCAGCGCGCCGCGAAAGCCGCGGAGCTGTTGGATCGGGCAGGCATCGGGCATCGCGCTCGCCATCTGCCGCAGCGCATGTCAGTCGGTGAGCGGCAGCGCGTGGCGATCGCTCGCTCGTTGGCCAACGATCCGGTGTTACTTTTGGCCGATGAGCCGACCGGAGCGCTCGACACCAAGACGGGCGAAGACATCATGGACTTGTTCGTCGATCTGCATCGTCGCCAGCAGATGACGATCGTGGTCGTGACGCACGATTCGCGCGTGGCCGAGCGCGCCGAACGATTGATTCACATCTGCGATGGACGCATGGTCTCGGACGAGCGTCGCTCATGAGCCCCCAGACACATTCGGACACGAGCCGAAAACGGACCCCGCGGCGGGTGATCGGTATACTGGAGGCACGCGCCCGGCGCTTCCGGCGCGCGGATCGTCAGCCGGAGCTGGCCATGCCCCTCAGTCGCAAAAAATCCCTGATTCTGGCGGTGCCGGTTTTGTTGCTGCTGGCCGCGCTGGTCGGCGGATACTCGCTGTGGCTGAAGCTGGCCCGACCGACGCCGGATTCGCGTCGCGAAATGCTGACGGTATTGCCGGCCGCTGCTGAGCAAGCCCAGGCGGCCACGCCCGGATCAGTCGATCTGAACGTGCACGAAATGCCGCGGATCGAGCCGGGGACGATCATCACCAAACGTCCGGCCGGCTGGAGCAACCTGGTTTTGCACGGGGTGCCGCGGGTGGCCGAGGGAGACACGGATCGCGTCTCGGGCATGCTGTCGCGGCTGGTGTCGATGTTTCATCTGACGATTCTGGCCAACGTCGTGCAGGATCACGCGCAGCCGCCGCAGTTCCAGCTCGGCGAGGTCGCCCTGGGGCTGGCGATGGATATCAAGGGCCGCGAAGTCATCGTTTCCAGCAAGACGCAGCAAAAGCTGGGCGCCGACTTGCGACTGATGGAAGAGAACGCACTCTCGGGCAACGAGGCCTGCCTGGACCAGGCCTTACAGGTAGCACGCACGCCGACGATGATGGTCTTCGACGCGACCGCGATCATGCGCCTGGCGGGAGAGAACCGCAACGTCTTCCATCGGCATGCGCTACTCGTTTCGCCGAGCGATGGGCGGCTGACGACGTTCATCTGGGCGCTCCAGCGCGACGCCCAGGGCACTTATCATTTGGCCGCCGACGAGATTCGAAAGCTGTCGCCGGGCGTGCAAGAGGATCGGAAGCTGTATGTCGATCGACGGCGGTTCGTTTTCGGCCTGCCGGCGCAAGAGGCATTCGCGCTGATCGATCTTCCGCCGGGGGAAACCATTGTGCCCAGCGCCGCACTTCAAGAGTCCGCCGAAAGCGCGCTTAAGACTCCGGCCGACGTTACACACCTCGAAGAATTGCTGCGCAACGCGAGTACGCGTGGATCGGACCAACCGTCGGCACAAATGCGCAATCGCCGCGCCCAAGCACGAGACCTATAGGAAGCAGCCATCGCATGAAGCGAATGACCAGCAGTTTCTGGCCGTGCTTTCTGATCGCATGGCTCGCGGCCGGTTCGTGCTGCGGGCCGGCTACCGCCCTGGCCAGTGAAACCGTCGAGGAACTGATCGGCCGGGGCGTACGGCTTGAGTCGGGAGAAATTGCCACGCTGCCCGCGCCGCAGATGCCCGACGGACTCAGTCCCGACGAGCAGCAAGCGGCGCTGCGCAAGGCGGCGGGCAAGTATCCGCTTGATCGCTTCGTGCGGAAATCGGTCGTGGCGCCGTTTTCGCTGGAGATCGGCGCCGTCGACGACGCGGCCGGCCGCCGGCGCGGCCAGCACGTCGATTTTTGCTTTGTTGCCTACGGACAATTGAGCACGGTCATCGAAGAAGACCTGTTCGGCCAGTTGGCGGGCGCGCAGGAATCGGGCCGCGCGGACGACGCGGACTCGATGGCGCGGGCTCTTACCAGCGAAGAGTTGCAGTCACGCGGTTTGAAACCGGTAAAGAACGCTCGGCGCGAAGAAAGCTACGTGCGGTTCGATCTGCCGATACTCAATCGCGTGCAACTACGCGGCGTCGGCTTTGCGGTGCGCGAGAAACGCGCGCACTCGGTGATCGCGGCGCTAGTGCTCGACGACCACTTTCGCGACGACAAGCAGTTTCCGAATTCCTGGAGTCCGCTGGCGCGCGATCCGCAGGGGAAGTTGACCGTCGAAGCGGCAAAGCCCTATTCCGGCCTGGGCGGGTATATGAAAATGACCGAGCTGGCCGAACCGGCGGGCGCGCTGTTCGTCGAATGCCACATCGCCTTTGACGAGCCCGAGGCCTGGTTCCACGGCAAGAACTTTCTGCGCTCGAAATTGCCATTGGTCGTGCAGGACAACGTGCGCACGTTCCGCCGCAAGTTGTCAAAGGATGCGAGCGCCAGCGAGGAGGAATGAACCCGCGCGGGGCGGTTATCTTTCAGCCGGCCAATAAAGGCGCGCAGCATTCCGGCCGAGGATCTTATCGCGGTCGGCCGCGCTGAGGCGTCCGCAAAACAGGTCGACGCTCGCATCGGATTTTGCGGCATCATGTGCCGCTGTCGCGATCTGACCCTTCGGCGCGCTCCCGACGAGCCGCAAACTGCGCGCGTAGCCCGATTTTAAGAGCACGTGCGGAAAATCGCTTCCCCACAGTAATCGGTCCGGGCCAAAGGCATCGAAGACCGCGGTCACCAAGCGGCGACAATCGTGATACGGATAAGGCTCGTCGCTGAAATAGTAGTGGCCGCTCGTCTTGATGTGTACGTTCTGGAGCCGGGCAAGTGCGAGCAGCCCGGCGATTTCCGGCGCCGGTTCAGCCAGGCGTGGATGAGCGAAGTGATCGAGCACGATGTTCACAGGCGCGAATCGCTCGGCCAGCGTGCCGATCGTCGGCAAGTGCTCGGGTCCGGCCAGCACGCTCACGACGGCGCCCAGTTCGCGCGCCGCCTCCCACAGGGGCCAGGTCGCCGCATGGCCAAATGCCGCGGCTTCGTCCGCGACGCGCGGGCGCATGCGCAGGCCGCGGCAGCCGCGCTCGGTGACCCAATAGCGCAGCTGGTCGGCCGCGTCGGGCCGGCGCGGATCGACGACGCAGACCGAGGCCAGGCGGCCGGAGTCCGCGGCGGCGGAGTTTGCCACATACGAATTGTCCGTGCCCGGGTAAACCGGTTGGACGAGAACGGCGCGGTCGATCTGGTGCTCGTCGAGATACGCGCGCAGCAACTCGACCGTTACGTCGCACTGGCCGCTGACGATCGTCGCGGCCTGCGGCGCAGTTACCGCGCGCCAAATGTGCGTGTGGGCGTCGATGCGCATGGTCAGTTGGCAACAGGGACTGCGCCCAGTGCCTTGTTCAACCGCGGCATCAACTCACGGGCAAACAACTCCTGGCTGCGGACCCAGCTGGCTTTGTCGTCCCAATCGTAGCCCATCAGAACCAGCGTGCCGAAGGGTCCGGTCTCGTCGATCAATCGCAGCAGACGATCCAGAACATGGTCGACGTCGCCGGCGATGATCTGCTCCTGCATGAGATAGTCGAGATTGCAGTCGGCGTCGCTCATGTCGAGATCGCGCTTGTAGAGCTTGCGTCCGAGCCCCTTGTCGAACAAGCGGCCGATGTACTGGTAATTGCGACCGAGGGAGTTGGTTCGTGCCCGTTCTTGCGCCTCGCGGGTGGTCTCGGCCAGGAAGATCGAGCGCGAGACTTTCCAGTCGGCGCGATCGGCAACGCGGCCGTGCTGCTCGGCGGCCTCGGCATAGGTGTTCCAGATGTCGGCCACGACATTGCCGGCGATCAGGCAATGGGCAAAGGGCTGATATCCGCGCCGCGCGGCCGATTTCATGCTCGGCGAGTTGCGGCTCATGCCGGGAACCGCGATCGGCGGCGCGGGACGCTGAAACGGTTTGGGAATGTAGCCGATGGCCGTCTCCTCATCGACGGTTTTGTGCAGGTCGATCTTCCAGTACTTGCCGTCGTAACGGTACGGAGGCTCGTTCGACCACAGGTAAAGCACGATGTCGAGCGCCTCGTCGCTCATCTCGCCGCCTAGTTTCGGTTCGACGCCGTACAATTCCTGATCGCTCGTGACGCTGCCGGGACCGAAGCACAGATTGATCCGGCC
Source organism: Pirellulales bacterium (assembly GCA_035546535.1). Classification (NCBI taxonomy): domain Bacteria; kingdom Pseudomonadati; phylum Planctomycetota; class Planctomycetia; order Pirellulales; species Pirellulales bacterium. Next base: position 38,751 of record DASZWQ010000088.1, read on the forward strand.
GCGCGACATGTGGTCGAGCATCGCCAACCGGCAGGCGACGTGCGCGGGATGATGCTGCTGCAAACAGACCGGCGCCGGACCGAGGCGGATCGTACTCGTCTCGGCCAAGGCCCGGGCGATGAAGATCTCGGGCATGGTGATCGGCTCGTATTTCATCGTGTGATGCTCGCCGATCCAAAACTCGCTGAACCCGAGCTCTTCGGCGCGGACCACGAGCTCCAGATCCTCGTCCAGGCATTGGCTCAAGGACTTGGTGGGGGGATGAAACGGCATGATGAACATGCCGTATTTCATGGGAATCGCGGCACTCGCCATGTATCAGTCTCCTGGAAAAAGTTTCGCGTAGGAGCCCGCCGCCAGAGCGAACATGTCGGACACGAACCTGGCAACGCATCATGGCTCGCGCAGGGGGTGCCAAACAATTCCCGTTATTCTCTCGTTCCGGCGCGCGCGATGCTAGTACAGAGAGGGGATTTTGGTAAGCCGGCGGAGGCGAGAGGGGGATCGCAGCGAAGTGGCCGTTTCGATTCGCGGCGAGCACCGCCCCACGGTCAAAAGGCTGGATTGGCGCGCCACTTGCGGGCTGGCGCCCTTCACCGCTTCTGCGCACGATGGCCAGTCGCGCCGGAGCAAGGCGATTGTCGGTAACTAGCGTTAGTTGCAGGCGTGCGAGAGTCGTGTTTTCCGTCTTTTGAATGGAGTGTATGTCATGTTGTGTCACACGAAATGGCCGATCGTCGCAGCGATTTGTTGCCTGGCCCTGCCCGCGATCGCTGTCGCCCAGTTGGCCCAACGACAACCAGGTCGCGCAAACCCGAATCAACCGGTTCGTCAGCCACAAGCGCCGCAGCAAGGCCAGAGGGAAAATCACGATGCTTTCCTCGCCGAATGGTTGATTCTCGATAACGAGAACGAAATCGAGGTGGCAAAACTCGCGATGCAAAAGGCGACCAGCGAGGACGTCAAGCAATTCGCCCAGAAGATGATCGCCGATCATGAGAAGTTGAACGATGCCTTGCGGCCGTTTACGGGCGGTCAGGCGCAGCGCGAGGAGGGCGCTCAGCGGACAAGTGCGGCGACGAATAATCAGACGCCGCAGCAGGCTCAAGGTAACACTGTTCCGCGCGCCGGACAGTCGGAGCCCGTTCGCCGTACAGTCGCCCGCGTCACCGAGCAGGGTGAGATTCCCGGACAAGCGCCTGCGCTGGGAGCTGGTCAAGGGCGGCCTCAGGGGGGCATGTTGGGGCTCAAGCGCGAGCTTGCCGACCAGTGCCTCGCCTCGGCGCTCCAGGAACTCGATCGTAAGAGCGGCAAGGAATTCGACGAGTGCTATATCGGCATGCAAATCGGCGCGCACATGTACGTCGTCGACGCCATGACCGTGTTTCAGCGCCACGCTTCGCCTGAGCTAAAGCAGACGATCGCCGCAGGCGAACAAGCGGCCCAGGGGCATTTGCAGATGGCGAAGAACCTCATGAAGCAACAAAGCCAGGGCGCGGAGCGCTAGTCGCGGTACCCCCCTTTGCGCCTGCGTTCTGGTTCACACGCAAAGGGCTGCCCACGGTGCAGGGCGGCCCTTTGCCTTTTTGCTTTGACCGCGGCGTCCCGAACGCGCCGCGTCGCCTCTTGAATCGAATGGCCGATCAATCAACCAGTTCGAACAGGCCCGCGGCCCCCTGACCGCCGCCGATGCACATCGTGACGACGCCCCACTGGGCCTGGCGGCGCTGCATCTGGTTGGCCAGCGTGCCGACAAGGCGCGAGCCGGTCATGCCGAAGGGATGTCCGATCGCGATCGAGCCGCCGTTGACGTTCAGTTTCTCGGGATCGATGCCCAGCCGGTCGCGGCAATAAATGACTTGAACGGCGAAGGCCTCGTTCAGCTCCCACAGGTCGATATCCTTGACGGCCAGGCCATGCCGGGACAGTAATCGCGGTACCGCGAATACAGGGCCGATGCCCATTTCGTCCGGCTCGCAGCCGGCCACGACGAAGCCGCGGAAAGCGACTTTGGGCTTGATGCCGAGGGCTTGCGCTTTTTCGCGCGTCATGAGCAGCGTGGCGCTCGCGCCGTCGGACAGTTGCGAAGCGTTGCCGGCCGTCACGGTTCCCTGGCCGCTATTGGGATCGAAATAGGGCTTCAGCCCGGCCAGTCCTTCCAGCGTCGTGTCGGGCCGGTTGCACTCGTCACGGTCGATCGTGTGCTCTTCGCGGCCGACGACCTCGCCGGTTTTCTTGTCGAGGATGCCGCGCGTGACTTTCATCGGCGCCAGCTCTTCGTCGAAGAAATGCTCTTGCTGGGCGCGAGCCGTGCGCTGCTGGCTGAGCAAGGAATATTCATCCTGCGCTTGCCGGCTGATTTTGTAGCGCTTGGCCACCACCTCGGCCGTGTCGCCCATGACCATGTACAGTGCCGGCTTGTGCTCGACGATCCAGGGATTCAGGTCGGGCTTGATGTGCGCGGTCATGGTGATGCTTTCCACGCCACCGGCGATGGCCACGTCGGCCCCTTCGTGCAGGATCTCGTGGGCCGCCATGGCCGTCGACTGCAAGCCCGACGAGCAGAAGCGATTCACCGTTGCGCCCGCCACCGTGACGGGCAGGCCAGCGCGAATGGCCGCGATGCGGGCGACGTTCATGCCCTGCGCCGCCTCGGGATAGCCGCACCCCAAGACGACGTCTTCGATGTCGGCCGGCTTGAGCGCCGGCACTTTGGCCACCACATGGCGAATGACGTGCGCCGCCAGGTCGTCAGGGCGGGTCAGATTGAACGATCCGCGAAACGATTTGGCCAGTGGCGTGCGGCTGCTGGCGACGACGACGGCTTCTCGCATTTTGGCACCTGGGCGTGAAGGTGACTTGCAGGAACGCTCGGTGCCTGCGCCAGTTGGCGAGGCCGAGACGAAATATCGTACGAAACCGCCAGCCTAACGGGGCCGCCGACGTGGTTCAAGCGGCCCGCAGCGTCACAAGCTGCGCAGGAATGCCAGAAGTGCCGCCAGTTCTTCGTCCGACAGTGCCGAGTTTTGCCCGTGACGAAAGCGTCGCAGGACGTCGTCGAGCGACGCGGCCCGATTATCGTGAAACAGGGCGCTGCGAAAGCGCACTCCCCGCAACGAAGGTGGATTGAAGCGATCGTGCCCAAGTTCGTCGGTCATGCCGACCTCGTACGAACCGGCCGATGTGTAGGTCGGAGGTTGATGGCACGCGGCGCAGCCGGCCGTATCGAACACCAGCGCGCCGCGGTCCGCGAGCGCCGCGTCGGCCTCGGACAGCTTCGGGCGTGGCGGCGCTGGCAGTGTGCGCACGAAGGCCCCCAGCGCCGCCACAGTTTCGGCCGAAGCTTTCGGCGAACGCATCGTGCGTTCGAGTGAGCTGTGAATCTGCTCGTTGAGCTGCGCGACGTGCCCGTTCCAGGCCCAGGGACCGGTTTCCGCGGCGCCAAAGAGTGACAACACACGCTTGGGCGCTCCGGCCGAGCCGTCGCCGAAATTGTCACTCGTGAGGCCATTGGTATGCCCATCCGTGTGGCAGCTGTGGCAACTGTACCAGCCGTCGAACGACAGCCGGGCGTCGTAAAACAAATGCTCGCCACGCTCGGCGGAGGTCAGAGCCGGACGAGGGCCGAGGGAAATCGTTCGTTCGACGCGGAAATCTTCAACGTCCACGATCGATACCGAATCGCCGAACGTGTTGGCGACGAACGCGCGGCTGCCATCCGAGGAAAGGGTGAGGGCCGTGGGGCGGCGACCGACGCGCTCGCGCTGCCAGCCAAACTGGCCGGCACGCCGCAGCGCCACCTCGTGCACACCGGAGAGCGCGACGATGGTATCTCCCGCGGTGGTGCTGATGATGCCGGCCGGATCGCCGGCGCCCGCTCCCAATCCGCCGATCGTTTGCGTGCCGGCCACAGGCAGCGGCTCCGTGGCGGCGGTCGTGACGGCATCGATCGGCACGGCGCGGACCACGTTCGTGAGAACGGCGCCCCAGAAGACGTTCCGCTGCAAGGTCTCGGTGTGGCTGTTCAAAATCTGGTGCGCCACGAGCAGCGTGCGCCCGTCGCTCGAAAGCGCCAGGCCGCGGATGTTATGACCAACCATCTCGCGCACGGAGACGATGCGCAGCGACGCGACGTCGATCACCGCGAGCGACCCGCCGCAGGCATCGGCGACGACCAGCCGACCGCCGTCGTCCACCAGGCATTGGCAGCGGGCGTTGAATGGCAGCGAGATCGCGGCCACGGTTTTCGGGTGCGCGAAGTCTGCTAGATCGACGACCGTGACCGCTCGCCCCCAATGCGACGCGACAAATGCGCGCCGACCATCGGGCGAGAGCCGCACGCTTTGCGGCGCTGCGGCAACCGCCACGCGCGAGGCAACCTGCGGGCCATCGGCCTCACGAGTGAGCACAAGCAATTCGCCGGCCGCCTCATCGAGGGCCAACAGGAACTGTTCGTCGGGCGAGATCGCGAGATCAACGAGCGATCGGCCGACGTCGGTTTCAGCTACAACCTCGCCCGCCGCGACATCAATCGTCGCGATGCTGCCGCTTGCGCGATTGGCAACGTACAGGATCGTGTCGTCCTCCGCCGTGACCAGCGCCGTGGGCCGCCGCAGATGCGTCGCCAGGTCGGCGGCGGCACGAGCGCCGCACGCGGCCAGGCCGGCCAGCGAAACGAGCATCGCGCGAAGAAAGACTTGCCAACGCATTTCAGCTTTCTGGAGTTCGGCACTGGTGGCGAGCCACCCGTGGCACCCGATTCAGATTTCAAGACCGCGTCTCAGGCAATGATCCCCGCGATCGGACTCCCGGCCGCGATCACTAGCGGTCGATCATTTGCGTCGTGTACCTCGGTTTGCGGATCGATTCCCAGCAGGTGGAACATCGTGGCCGCCAGATCGTCGGGGCGGACAGGATCGCGATCCGGGCGGGCGCCATTTTTGTCGCTGGCCCCGTAGACAAAGCCGCGCCGCACGCCGCCGCCGGCCAAGAGCACCGTGTAGCAGCCGGGCCAGTGGTCGCGGCTGATGTTTTCGTTGATCTTCGGCGTGCGCCCGAATTCGCCCATCCACACCACCAGCGTGCTATCCAGCAGGCCGCGCTCGTCGAGATCCGTCAGCAGCGTCGGCAGAGTTCGATCGGTAAGCGGCAGATGAAACTGTTCGATGATGGGGAACATGCGCGTGTTGTTGAAACCGTGCGTATCCCAGCCGCCCGACTTGTTGCTTTGCCCGCCGATCGTGTTCGAGAAATAGACGTTGACGAACTTCACGCCCGACTCGACCAGCCGCCGAGCCAGCAGGCAGCTTTGGCCGTAGGTGGTGCGGCCGTAGCGCTCGCGCACGTCGTCCGGTTCGCTCGCCAGATCGAAGGCCTGACGCACACGCGACGAGTCGAGCATCGCCAGCGCTCGTTCGTAATAGGAGTCCAGCCCGCGGGCTTCGGCCGAGTAATCGAGCAAGTGCGACTGGCGATCGATCAATTGCTGGATTTCACGGCGGTCGTGCAATCGATCGACCGACAGATTCTTGGGCAAGCTGAGTTCCGGCAGGCGGAAGCTCTTGCGATTCGGATCCTCGGTGATCAGCAGTGGATCGTGCCCCTTGCCCAGGAAGCTGGCGTGCTGACCGGGCGTGATCTCACCGTCGCGCATCACGTACGGGTAAGCGACGAAGGAGGGCATCTCGTCGCCGCCAGGCAACAGGCGATCGACCACCGAGCCGTAAGCCGGAAACAATTCGAGCGTGTCGCGCAGGCGGATATCGTCCGACGGCGGCGCATGGCCGGTCAGCGCGTAATACGATGCCGAGTTATGGTTCTTCATCGGGTGGTGAACGCTGCGCACCAGCGTCACTTTGTCCATCACCTGGGCCAGGCGGGGCAAATGCTCCGAAATCGTCAAGCCCGGCACATGGGTCGCGATGCCGCGATGCGGACCGCGAATGGCCTCGGGAGCGTCGGGCTTCATATCGAACATGTCGATATGGCTCGGTCCGCCGAACTGGTAGAGAAAGATCACGCTTTTGGCGCGCGCGGGCGGGCCGGCCGGCTTATCCGCCGCGCGCAGCACGCGCCGCATGTTGAGGCCGAGCAGCCCCGCGCCGCCGATTGCGAGCGCCTGACGGCGCGAAGCGCGCAGGGACTGGAAACCGCCGCAGGCGAAGCTCGCGCGTTGTTGAGATTCGTTCATTCGTCCGACGGTCCGTTACTGAGAGCCAAAGCAATTTGCGAATGGCGAGCTGTCATTCTGTTCGGCACTGGTGGACAAGCCACCAGTGGCACCCACTTCTCACACGCACTAGCTGGTGGGGATCGCCGGGCAAGCCCGGCGGCTAAATCCTAATACAACGAGGCGTCTTCTTTGCTGACTACCGACTACTGACTACTGACTACTGACTACCGACTACCGACTACCGACTACTATTTTCTCTTCACTGCCCTCTGCCCGCTGCCGACTGCCCGCTCGTTAGTGCCTGAGCAAGAATTCTTTCGCGTTCACCAGGCTCCAGGCGATATCCTCGATCGCCTGTCGCCGATCGGCGGCAGCTTCGACGTATTTTACCGTCGCCTGTAGCTCTTCGTCCGCGGGGGCCCGGGCTAGCGCTGCCCAATAGAGCTCGGTCACCTGCTCGGCCGCGGTCCGCCCATCACCGGCCAGGTGGGCCAAACGCCCTTCGTCGCGCGAAAACAGGTCGTTGACGAGCGGGCCGCTGATCATCTGGAAGGCCTGGCCGAGCGTCGTGCCGGTCGAGCGCTCGCATTCGCAGGAGAGCAGCCGCGGCGGCTTGCCGAAAACCGTGAGAAAATGGTCGTCCATGCTGGGCCGTTCCTCGCGCACACGCACGGCCAGCACGCCGGGCATTTCGCCGGCCCGAATGCCAAGGGGGTAGCCGTTGAACTTCGGTGCGACACCGGCCACCTGGTGCATCGCGTCGAGCAATTGTTCGGCCGATAGCCGGCGGACAAGCGCGTGCGAGAAACTGCGCTCGTCGTCCTCGTTGGTCTCGTTCGGCCGGCTGGCGAGCTGATAAACGCGCGAGTTCATGATCGTACGAATCGTGTGGCGCAGGTCGAAGCCGTGCGCCACGAAATCACGCGCAAGCTCGTCCAGCAGCGGCGGGTTGCTCGGCGGGTTCGTGTCGCGAAAGTCGTCGATCGGTTCCACGATGCCGCGCCCCACTAAGTGGTACCAGATGCGGTTCACCTGCGCGCGGGCAAAGAGTGTATTGTCCGGCGCGGCCACCCAGGCGGCGAGCGCTTCGAGCCGGTCCTGATTTGCGGATTCACCAAGCGCGGCCGCTTGTCCCAGAAAGCGCGGGGCGGCGGCACTGTCGGTACGCGGGTTGGTCACGTCTCCCTGCGCGGCCATCCACACGATCTGTTCGCCATCGAACTCGTGCGAGTCGTTCCGATCGCGGCGGTCGTTGTCGAGGATCTTGTACTGCACGCGGGCAAACAGCTCGGCCCAGTCGTAGTAGTCGTCTTGCGTCCAGCGCTCGAAGGGATGGTTGTGGCACTTGGCACACTGAAGCCGGACGCCCAGGAAGACTTGCGCCGTCGCCTCGGCCCGGCTGATCGGGTCGCGCAGCGCTCGATAGAAGTTTGCAGCGGGCGACTGATACGTGCTGCCGCGGGCCGCGATCAGCTCGCGGGCGAACTCGTTCAGCGGCTTCCCCTCGGCGATCGATCGTTCGATCCAATGATGAAACGCCTGCACCCCCTTGCGATCGAGCGTCTTTTCCTCGTTGCGCAGCAGGTCCGACCACTTGAGTGCCCAGGCTTGAGCGAACTCGGGTCGTGCGAGCAGCCGATCGATCAGCACGCGGCGCTTCTCGGAATGCTGGTCTTCGACGAATGCACGGGCTTCTGCCGCGGTGGGCAACACGTTCAACACGTCGAGAAACGCCCGCCGGACGAAGGTACTGTCGTCACACAACGCGGACGGCGTCATGCGCAATCGCCGCAGATTTTCCCACACGCGCTGGTCGACGAAATTCGCAGCCGGCGGGTCAGGCCATGCGAACTCGGGCCGGGCCGGCACGAACGCCAGCGGCACCGCCACCTGGCGGTCGAGATAGCGCACGACCAATGTGGTCTCGCCGAACGCCTGGCGCTCGACGAGTCCGTCGTGGCTGACGGTTGCGATGCGGTCGACCGGATCGTAGACCGCCAAACCCGTCACGTCTCTCGTCGAGCCTTCGGCAAATTGCGCGACGACACGCAGTTGCACGCTTTCCTGTGGTTCGATCAGCACTTGTTCGTGCGGCGTGACTTCGATTTTTTGCAAAGGCGGAGAAGTGGCGTCGTCGTCAGTTCCGCCGGCGCGGATCCACGCGCACAGAATCTTGTATTCGTCCGAGTCGACGGCAAACCGCCGGCCTCCTTCGTGCGCCACTTGCATGGTCGGCTTCGCGAGGAGCAGGCTTTGCTCAGGGGCGATCCGATCGACGCGCCGCCCGTCTTGATCGCGCAGGAGCGCCGTGAGATCGAGTTCAGGATCCTGGCCGCGCAGCGAGAGCTTGAAGCCACCCTTGCCGTGCTGGTTGCCGTGGCACACTCCCTGGTTGCAGCCCGCCTTGGAGAGCACGGCCATCACGTCCCGGCGAAAGGAGATTTCTTCGCCCCGGGCGTGGTTGCCCAGCAGCAGTCCCGCGCACAGCAACGCCAACGCGCAAGCCGTCAGGCCGCGAAACGCTGTGCAAGGGCACGTGCGAATTGGCAGAGCGCGGTTAAGCATCAGTTCTTGGCCAGGGCCGATTCGATGGCTTCTTCGACGGTACCCGGTCGGTCGTTGTTCCACACGATCCGGCCGTTGCGGCCGACGACGAACACGGCAGGAATATAGGTCACGCCCAGCTTGCCGATGGTTGCCACGGCCCCGTATCCGTTGGGATAGGGGACGTGAGCGCTGTCGATCACCGCACGCGTGTCTTCGATTTTGTCGCCCCCTTCCATCGTAAGGCCGATGAATCGCACGTCGCGATCTTTGTATTTTTCAAAGGCGGCCACCATCGCGGGCAATGCCTCGCGGCAAGGGCCGCACCAGTAAGCCCACACGTCGACGACCACGATATGATCGCGCAGTTCTTCGGCCGTGGGCGCTGGCTCGTTGAGCCAACCATCGGTCACGATCTCGGGCATCATTTCGCCGGGCGCGAGCAACTTACTGCTCGTCTCGATCGGGCGGCGAATGAGCAGGAAAAACAGCGCGGCGAGCACGACGACCGTGAGCAGCGTGCGGACGCTGAAGTTGCGTCCCATGGTCTCCTCCTCGCGCAATCGGTGGGGTGCAGGGCGGGTTCCTTGATCGTACGTTCCCGGCCGGACGATCACAAGAACAAGTCGTCGTCGGCCGCGGAACGCAATGGGGCTTGGGCCGTGAAAAGCACCGCTGCCGCCATAGCTTTTACTTCGCCGGAATGACCGGCAGCACGATGTGCGAAGGATGCTCCGCGTCGTGATGGATGGTATTGGTCGCCGTCACGTAACGGCGGTGATCGTTGAGCGGCTCGCCCGTGTTCGGATTGACGTCGAACCGGGGGAAGTTGCTGCTCGAAATATCAACCCGGATGCGATGCCCGCGACGAAAGACATTCGAAGTCGGATAGAGCCGGATCGTGACCGGGTAGATCGTGCCGGGCTGCATCAACTCCTCGCGGGCAAGTGAATCGCGAAAGCGCGTCCGCAAGATGCCGTCGCCGATGAGCATGTCGATCCCGGCGGGAAAGTCCGTCGTGGGCGGATGCACGTCCACGAGCTTGGCGGTGAAGTCGGTATCGACGGCCGACGAGGAAATCCACAGGCGTACGGTCAGCTCGCCGGTGACTTCCGTGTCGGCCTCCAGCGGTTCGCTTTGAAACACAACAACGTCATTGCGCGCCGATAAGGGGATCGGCTCAGGCTCATTCCAGAATTGCTTGCCGCCGCGCTGGTCCCAAGCGCCGGCCAGCAATATGCCGTCGCCCGACGAAATATTGCCGCCGATCGTGGGCACCGGGTGGCGTGGATCGAACTCGAAACTGGTTGACGCCGCTTTGGTCTCGGGGGCGACGGTCGATAGTTTGCCGCCGGCTGTCAGGTAGTAGTTGGTCGGGCGCGTGCGCGCGAGTGGCCACTCGTGCTCGTCGCGCCAGGTACCGCCGTGATGGACGCGGCCGTCAGCGGTTTTGTGCCCGTCGCCTGTACCCATCACGAAGATGCGCACGGGCGTGGCGAACGGCGCGTCGTGACCGACGGCGTTCTCGCGCCCTTTGAGCCAATGATCGTACCACTCGCAGCGCCACGCCAGGGGGTCGGCAATAGCGGCCTCGGCGCCAAAGTCGACCTGCCCGTGGGCGTGGGAACCCTGTCCACCATGCGTCCACGGACCCATGATCAAATAGACGGGACTCTTCAACCGCTTGCTGAGCGTCTGGTAATTGGCCGTGGTGTTGCTGGCCCAGGAGTCGTACCAGCCGCCGACCAGGTAGACCGGCATGTCACGATAGGTCTCGGGATGATCGATGATGTTGTTTTGCGCCCAGAATGCGTCGTTGGCGCCATGCTTCATCGCCTCGACCAGCCAGTCTTCGTATTCCGGGATGAGCTTGAGCGGGGTGGCGCCGCGGCGCAGCGGCAGATTCAGCAGGTAGTGCCGCCGGTCGGCCATCATTTCCTTGAGGACTGCCGCCGTGGCCGGATCGCGCGCTTGCCGGCTGCCGCTCGGGCCGCCGATCGAAAAGATCCAATTCCAGAAGCGCAGCTCGAAAGCGCCGCCGTTGCGCATGCTGGCATAGCCCAGGTTCGACATCGCATCGACCGGGATGACGGTTTTCAGCGCCGGGCAATCGGCCATCGCCAGGGCGTGCTGCGTGCCGCCCACGTAAGACGTGCCGAACATGCCGATCTGACCGTCGGACCACGGCTGGTCGACGATCCATCGGGCCGTATCGACGCCATCGGGGCCGTCGTCGGTGAGCATGTGCCAGACCCCTTCGGAATCGTAGCGGCCGCGCGTGTCTTGCGCGATCACGGCATAACCGCGCTGGGCGTAGTATTTCCCCAAGCCATCCGACCCGGTGCGACCGTAGGGAGTGCGCGTGAGAATCGTGGGGAGTTTCTCGGCGACCGGTTTTCCGTCGCGTGCTGGCAGATAAACGTCGGTGGCCAGGCGGACGCCATCGCGCATCGGCACCATAAACGTCTTGGCCGGCGCGGCATCGAACTCAGCCTCGCGCGCTGGCGCACTTGCCGGCACGATCGTCAGCAATGCGGCGAGATAAACCAGATCGCGCACCCCCCGTCGGTGTGTGTCGTGCAATCGGTAGCTTCGGGGCAGCATCTCAGCGACTCCGCGAATGGGGACCGAAAAAACGGGAGTGAGAACGGCAGGGACCGTCCGCATCAATCGTAGTTGCACTTCCTGCGGGACGATACGCGCGGGCGATCGCGAGGCACGAGGAATTACTTCGCACTCAAACGAATTGCCGCAGCGCGAGCAATGTCAAACAGGGGAATTGCAAGCGTTTCATTCGTGATGCGTGACACGCAAAGCGGCTCGCGATCGTCCTGCGGCGAATTGTCAAAAATCTCGCAAAGTTTTCATACCGCGCCAGGCAGTGAGCCGCTACACTTACGGCGGGGGATCTCTCTCAAAGGGCAGGCTCTCTCGTGGCCTGACCTCTCGTCGGATTTCGTTTCGTGCTCGGCGTGTTCGTTCAGATCAGGCGTATTGGTTTCGGGCTCTGCGTCTTTATCTTTATCGAGCTGGGGGTTGGATGCGCGGAATCAAGGGAGTGATTGCAGCCTTAGGAGTGCTTTGCGCGTCTTGGCCTCAAGTATCACACGCGGATCACGCCAGCCGGATGGCGTCGATCGGGCGCGCGATCAGCAACTTCGAGCTCTCCGACTACCGGGGCAAGAAGTTTGCGCTCGCGGAGCTGGCCGATAAGGACGTGATCGTCGTTGCCTTCCTCGGCAACGAATGCCCGCTATGCCGGCAGTATGGACCCCGTCTCGAGCAACTTTCGCAGGAGTTTGCCAACCGCGGCGTGGCCTTCTTGGGCATCAATTCCAACCAGCAAGACGCGCTGGCCGAGATGGCCGCGTACGTGCGCACGTGCTCGATCACGTTTCCGCTGCTAAAGGACCCTGGCAATGTCGTGGCCGACCAGTTCGCCGCCGAACGCGTGCCCGAGGTCTTCGTGCTCGATAAAGCGCGGAAGGTTTGCTACCGCGGCCGGATCGACGACCAGTTCGGCTTGAGCACCGGATCGGGCTACGCGCGGCCGAAGGTCAGAAGCCGCGACCTGGCCAGCGCCATCGAAGAAATCTTGGAAGGCAAAAAAGTCAGCCATCCGGTGACCGAAGCGTCGGGCTGCTTGATCGGCCGCGTCGCTCAAGTCGCGCCGCATGGCGAGATCAACTACAGCAAGCACATCGCGCCCTTGCTCCAGCAACATTGCGTCGAGTGCCATCGGCCCGGCGAAGTCGCACCCTTTTCACTCTTGGAGTATGACGAAGTTGCGGGCTGGGCGGCGATGATCCGCGAAGTGATCGACGAAGGGCGGATGCCGCCGTGGTTTGCCAATCCCGAGGTCGGACATTTCGCAAACGACGCGCGACTGACGAGCGAGGAAAAGGCGCTATTCGGCAAATGGGTCGATAACGGCTGCCCGCAAGGCGACCCGAAGGACTTGCCGCCGCCTCGCTCGTTTCCCACCGGCTGGCAAATGTGCGAGCCCGACCAGGTGATCTACATGCGCGACGAACCATACACGGTGCCGGCCGAGGGGGTCGTGGAGTACCAGTACTTCGTGGTCGACCCGCAGTTCACGGAAGACAAGTGGGTGCAAGCCGCCGAGGCGCGGCCGGGCAATCGCGCGGTGGTGCACCATATGATCGCCTTCGTGCAACCGCCGCCGCGCCGCGAAAAAGTCGGCTTGGATTTTCGTCGCGGCGGAGGCCTGGCCAGCTACACGCCCGGCGACCGCGCGCGCGTCTACCCGCCGGGGGTGGCCGCCTATGTGCCGGCCGGCTCGAAGCTCATCTTTCAAGTCCACTACACGCCCAACGGCACCAGGCAAGAGGATCGCAGCTACATCGGGTTGAAATTCGCCGATCCGAAGACGGTCAAGCGGCGCGCCCGGGGTGGGGCGGCCGCCAACCGCCGCTTCACCATTCAGCCCGGCGCGGAGGACCAACGGGTCGTGGCCCTGCACACGTTCGATCGTGATACGCTGCTGGCGACCATGCTTCCGCACATGCATTTACGGGGTAAATCATTCCGCTACATCGCCAAATACCCCAACGGCAAGACCGAGACCTTGCTCGACGTTCCGCATTATGATTTCAACTGGCAGTTGCGGTACGAACTGGCCGAGCCGAAACTGATGCCGCGTGGCACGGTACTGGAATGCACGGCGCATTTCGACAACTCGGAGAATAACCTGGCCAATCCTGACCCGAAGGTTGCAGTACGCTGGGGAGACCAGGCCTTCGAAGAAATGATGATCGGCTTCTTTTCGACGCTGCCGGTGTACGACGACGTGTCGACGGGTGACAAGTAGAGCCGGCGGCAGGTAGAGCCGGCGCTAAGCAGGGCGCGCTTCACGCGCCGCCGGCGAACAACGGCGATCCTGGCCATGGCCGATAACGAACAGGACATCTTCCGCGAGCTGCGCGCGATGCTCGCGGATCCGGCGTCGTACCCGGAAGCACCTCGCAAGGTTGAGGTGATCGAAACGCACATCTCGTGCGTGTTTCTGACAGAGATGGTCGTCTATAAGCTGAAGAAGCCGGTCCGCTTCGAGTTCGTCGACTTCAGCACGGCCGAAGCGCGGCGGCATGCCTGCGAAGAAGAGGTGCGGCTGAATCGCCGACTGGCCCGCGATACTTACTTGGGCGTGGTGCCGATCATGCGCGACGCCACGGGCCGGCTGGCGCTAGGTGGCGACGGCGAAGCAGTGGATTGGGTCGTCGCGATGCGCCGTTTGCCGGCCGAGCGCATGCTGGACATGCGGATGCGCGACGGCTCTGTGACGGAGAGCGACGTCACAGACCTCGCGCAAGTGCTAGGGGATTTCTACGCGGCGGCGCCGGCCATGGCCGTGGATCCTGAGGACTATCGTGAGGAGCTCGAAGCGCACGTCCGCGCGAATTGCGCCGACCTGTCGGCCGCTACGAAAAACGATGAGCTCACGCGCGTGCGACGATCGCATGCGGCGCAGTTGCAGTTTCTTGCTTTGCACGCGCCCGCGCTGAATGCGCGCGTTCGATCCGGGCGCGTCATCGACGGTCACGGTGATCTGCGGCCCGAGCACGTGTGCCTGACTGAGCCGCCGGTGGTTTTCGATTGTCTGGAGTTCGATGCCCGGCTCAGGCGGTTGGACGTCGCGGACGAGTTGTCGTTTTTTGTCATGGAGTGCGACCGGTTGGGAGCGGGACGGATCGGGCGGCAAGTGCGCGCGGCCTGCCTGGTGCGCTGCGGCGATGCGCCTCCCGCGCAGCTTCTGCATTTTTATCAAGCCTATCGCGCCTGCGTACGGGCCAAAGTCGCGGCGCTGCGAGCAAAGCAACTCAGCGGCGACGCGCGAACCGAAGCGCGGCGCGAAATGGCCGATTATCTCCGGCTGGCCGACGAGTACGGTCGCGATTTTTCTCGGCCGCTTCTCGTGGTCGTCAGCGGTTTGATGGGGAGCGGCAAGTCGACCTTGGCGCGCGCGTT
>DASZWQ010000089.1 GCA_035546535.1 Pirellulales bacterium
CAACGGGCTGCGACATCGCAGGGATGCGATGGCAAAATATCGACGTAAGTCGTTATTTTGCGAGCCGTGCGAAGCTTTGCTTCGCACTTGGCGAGGTTGAAAAAAGCCACGAGGGCTTTTTTCAACAGGCTGCTAGGCGGCTAAGACCTTCTTCTTGGCCCTCGGGCTGGGCCAGGCTCTCTCGCGCGTCTTGAGGCGATCAGTACTTTGATTCGCACGCGCCGATGTTGCGCGCGTGCACCCTTCACACGAGAGAGAACATGAAACGCAAACGAGCTTCGAAGAGTGCCTTTGATATCCATTGTGGCGAGATCCACGCGGACGACGGAGTGGACCCAGCGGAATTTTTTCGTCCCTCGCACCGTCGGAACAGCGACCGGCGCAAAGCACAGCAGCTGTGCCACCAGGTCGCGGACACATTGAACCTGGTATTGAGCGGCGAGTTTGGTGAGGAGTTAGGCGATCTGCGGGTCGCCGAAGTTCGTCCCGCTCCGGACACCACGCAATTGCTCGTGCTGCTGACGCCAGTCGTCGCCAGCGCGATCGTCGACCGACAGGTGGTAGCCAACCGGCTGGCCGCCGCGGCGGGGCGACTGCGCAGCGAGGTCGCGGCATCGATTACCCGGAAGCGCGCTCCGCGATTGCTGTTCGAGCTGATCGCCGGCGGCCCGGCGGAGGCGCAATCATGAGAGAACAACAACCGAGAGCGCGAGTGCATAGTTGGCTGGCCGCGCCGCTGGCGGCGGACGTGGCGCAATCCCTCGAGCGTCTTGCGCGCGCCGAGGACGTCGAGCACGTCGCGATCATGCCCGACGTTCATCTGGCGAGCGATGTGTGCGTGGGCGTGGCCCTGGCGACACGGCGGCTGATTTATCCGGCGGCAGTCGGCAGCGATATCGGCTGTGGCATGGCGGCCATCCGTTTCGCCGCAGGCGCCGGTCTGCTGGCGGACGAGCGCGCCGCGGCACGCGTGCTGGCAGGATTGTACGAATGCGTTCCGGCGATCAAGCACCCGCAGGAACACGTCGCGGAGCAACTTCTCGCCACCTTGCGCGATGCCGCGCTGAGCGATCCGCACCTGGAAAAGCTCAAAGCCCGCGATGGCCGATATCAACTGGGCACGCTGGGCCGCGGCAACCATTTTGTGGAGCTGCAAGCCGACGAGGACGATTGCCTGTGGCTGATGGTACACAGCGGATCGCGCGGCATCGGGCAGGCCATCACGGCGCATCATGTGCGCGCGGCCCGAAAAGCAGATCGGGCTGGCGGGCTGCTCAGCCTGGAAGCAGATGCGCCCGCGGGCCGAGCCTATCTGGCCGATCTGGCCTGGGCCATCCGTTATGCCCAGGAGAATCGACTGCAAATCGTGCGGGCCGTGGCCGGTTTGCTACAGAAACTCTTCGGCGTGGCAAGTCTTCCCGACTCTTTGATCCATGCCGACCACAACCACGTGCGGCGAGAAACGCATGGCGACCATGCTTACTGGGTCCATCGCAAGGGCGCGCTTTCCGCAGCCCTCGACGAGCCGGGAGTCATCCCTGGCTCGATGGGGACCGCAAGCTTTCACGTGGCCGGACGCGGCGAGCCAGGCTCTCTCAGGTCAAGTTCCCACGGCGCGGGTCGAGCATTGAGTCGTAGCGAAGCCTCACGAAGAATTCACGTGCGGCAGTTCGAGCGCGACATGCGGGGCGTGTGGTTCGATCATCGTCGCGTATCGTTACTGCGCGACGAAGCGCCCTCGGCGTACAAGGACATTCACGCCGTGATGCGCGCTCAATGCGACCTGACAAGGATCGTCAGGGAGTTACGGCCGGTGCTGAGCTACAAAGGCGTGTGACCTGGGTTCGCGAACCGCGCATAAAAAAACCCGCGGCCGTCAGAAGGAACGGTCGCGGGTTTGGTTGTAAAAAATCCGGCAACACCTACTCTCGCACTTGTAGTACTACCATCGGCTCTGAAAGCTTAACTACCGTGTTCGGAATGGAAACGGGTGTGACCTTTCAGATATGGTCACCGGAAAAGAGGCCGGGCCCCGTTAAGGGAGCACGGACTCGGTTATTTTGGTTGTGGTAAAGTGGCATTCTTCGACACTTAGCAGTCGCGTTGCGGACGTGTATCACAGGACACGCCTGGTGCAACGCAGGAGAGTGTTGAATCAATGTGGTCAAGCATTCGTCCGTTAGTACCGGTTAGCTGAACGCCTTGCGGCGCTTACACATCCGGCCTATCAACCTGGTCGTCTTCCAGGGGACTTTCGGGCAATTGCCCAACGAAACCTCATCTTGGAGCGGGCTTCACGCTTATATGCTTTCAGCGTTTATCCTTTCCGTTCATAGCTACCCAGCCGTGCCGCTAGCGCGACAACTGGAACACCAGAGGAACGTCCTTCCAAATCCTCTCGTACTAAAGAAGAACCTCCGCAAGTTTCGTGCGCCCACAGCAGATAGGGACCGACCTGTCTCACGACGGTCTGAACCCAGCTCACGTACCACTTTCATTGGCGAACAGCCAAACCCTTGGGAGCTTCTTCACCCCCAGGATGTGATGAGCCGACATCGAGGTGCCAAACCGC
>DASZWQ010000090.1 GCA_035546535.1 Pirellulales bacterium
ATGTCGACATAAACGGCGATGCGACCGGCCGACGTTTCGCGACCGATGCGCGTTTCGGCCGTTTTGATGCCTTGCTTCCGCAAGAATTCGACCGCGGCGTCCTCGTTGCCGCCCACTTCCTGCAGGGCCTTCTTGCAGTCCATCATGGGCAGCCCGGTGCGTTCGCGCAGGGCCATGACCGCCTTTGCGGTGATTTCTGCCATAGCTTGTATGTCTCCGTAAGTGGCCTTGGAAAAAGCCTGGATGTTTATTGTAGCGGGCCGCGGCAAAACGCTCGCCGCAACCGGTTGATGAACGATTAATCCGCCCCTGCCCCTACCGGTCGGAAAGGGGACAGAAGCAATCAAGGACTTCGGCCGGATTCGGGCGACGTCTATTCACCGCAAGATTGGCAACTCGGCACGCAGCCCGTGCGACTCTTCGGCGAGAATCAGCAAGCCAGCAATAACCTCGCGGCCGAGACGAGAACCGGGACAACCAGGTAAGTCGCCGGGCGTCAGCGATTCGGCATCACCCTATTCGGCATCCTTCTCGCTGCCGTCGTCCGGGCTGACGTAGGCGGCCACACCTTGATCTTTGCCGCCCAGCCCCGCTGCGGCGTTGGCTTTGCCTTCCAGCACGGCGTCGGCCAGTTGCTGCACGACCAGCTCGATCGAGCGAATGCTGTCGTCATTGCCGGGAATCGGCAGGTCGACCACGTCCGGATCGCAATCCGTGTCGATCAGCGCCACGGTCGTGATGCCCAGCGAACGGGCCTCGCGGATGGCGTTCTTTTCCTTCTTGGGATCGATCACGATCAGGCATTCCGGCAAGCGGTTCATCAGGCGGATGCCGTCGAGATTGCGCATCATTTTGCGATGTTCGCGATTGAGCGCCGACTGCATCTTCTTCGAATAAGTGGCGAGTTGGTCACTGTTCTTCAGAGCGTCGAGCTCTTCCAATCGCGTGAGCCGGCTGCGAATGGTGCGGAAATTGGTGAGTGCTCCGCCCAGCCAACGATCGTCGACGTACGGCATGCCGCACCGGATCGATTCGCGTTCAATCGTCTCGGCCGCCTGCCGCTTGGTGCCGACAAACAACACCAGGCTGCCGCCAGCCGCGACCTGGCTGATGTACTTCTTCGCGCGGATCAGCCCGCGGATCGTTTCGCGGACGTCGATGATGTGAATCAGATTGCGGCGGCCATAGATGTAGGGCCGCATCTTGGGATTCCAGCGACTGGCGCGATGGCCGAAGTGGACTCCCGCTTCGATCAACTCCTTAACCAAAACATTCGACACGTGGGACGCTCCTCACATTAAGTGCACACCGGCAAAAGTCCCGCTGGGCGAAAAGGTCGCCCGGGGCGTCCGGCGTTCAAGGCAGACGCGGCCAGAATCGTCGCGCTTGGCAGAGAAACATTCGCCGCCAAGCGCCGTGCGGGCCGTTCGCACGCATTCGCACAAACAAACACTGACGAGCCCGGTAGTTTATCGGGCTTTCGGAAAGGGGTCAATTCGGGGGCGGACCGTTTAGCGGCGGTCCAAAGGGCCGCCCTGCTCATCTCGTTCAAAGAGGTAAAACCGCGACTTTCCCCCTACCGCTGGTCCAGTCGCCGGCGGTCGGGGCTCGCCCGATTCGGCCAGTTGTAGTCAGAGCATGAACCAAACGGCCGCCGCGGCCAGGCCAACTTTCGCGGCCATGGCAGCGGCGGCCAGGAGAGTTTCCCTCGGATCTACGACCAAGCGTCAGTCTCCCTCATTGAGGGCGATGAACTCGTCGGCAGGCGATGACGGCCAGCCCGCCCACGGCGGCCAAAACCCAAGTGGCCGGTTCGGGAACTCGCGCGGTCGCAACCAACTGACCGGTGTACGTCTCGACAAGGGGTACGCCGCTCACCGTCAAATCCCCCTGGAAAAGAATCGGAACCGTCAAGGTGTAAAGTCCGCCACTCTGCGTGAGAGTGCCGCCCGACTCTCCATTTAAACCACCTCCCGGGAGATTGATCGTGGCCTGGACCGGAGAACCGAGCAGCGTCACATTTACGTCCGCGACACCGGCAAAAAGACTAATCGTTAGCCCCGTGGCGTTGAACGAAGTACCGACCAGCGGGAGTATAATGCTGCTTATGTTGCCAACGAACCCGTGCCCAGCAATCAAACCCGTGTTGCCGGGTCCCGGGCCCCCGACGATCCCTGGAATCGACGCCAGCAATCCATAGTTGCCGGTCTGGCTACCGGGAAAGACGCCGCCAGGGCCCGGAGAAACGGCGGACGGCTGCACGCCAAATTGCACATTGCCGGTGGAAAGGAAGGCAATTGTGCTGCTGGAAATATCAACATTCTGAGTCCCCGACAGGCTCACCGTATCGCTGCCTGGAAATTGGGGCGAAGTGACCGGCACTCCACTCGGGGTATCGATCGAAAGCTGTAAGCTGCTTTTTGAACTATCGACTGTGAAAACGACGTTGTTTCCACGGGCGGCAGATCCCGAAAGCGCGGGTCCCGCAATCACAGCAGCGGCCAATACGGTCAATAAGTGTCGATGGTTTGTGATCGTATTCATTAGCCTTCTCCAAGTCCTGAATGATTAAATAAAGTGATGGAAAGAATAAAAACAATTCGTTACGGCGCAGCACCAACGTGGACCATGCTGCTTATAGAACATGGAATACAAAAAGGCGGCGAACCGCCTACGAACGTTTAAATGCTCGTAGGCAGGTCGCATGGGTGATGCGCCACAGCGGGTACGACGAGAAGGCCGTAATAAGAGCAAAACAGGAAACGGGATTTACGATCGCCGGCCGGACTCGTCTCACCCCGCGCGAGCACTAAGTCGTCAGTGCTTCATTCGATGTGGTCCTCCTCTGGTTGTTCCGGTTGAGGGCACGCCTTGGCGCGCAATGCGCCAACGTGCTGCCGGCGCCGCAGATGGTTGAGCCGCCGAATGCCACGGTGTGATGAAAGAAAATGAATAGCCGTGACGGTTCGACGGATGATCTCCCCATTGGGATGGGCACGGGTTTCGTCCGGCGGAAACAAAAAACAGTCGCGGACAGTGAGTTAGCCGGAGAAGACGCCGAAATCGATCGGCGATCTGAGCAGTGGCAGCAGCGGATGAGCATCCACGGCTGACCGGAAACGCGCATCGGCAAGACCGATCGGTCCCCATTGGCCCCCCCTTCTCCAGCCATACCCGATGCTCGCCGCCATGTTCCGTGGTGGCAGGCATTGAAAGGCACTTCGGACCGTTCCGATGGTCCGCAGTATCCGGACAGTAGACGGGATCGGCAGCGATTACAAGCAAAAAAACTGTAATTCTTGAGGGGGACGCTGAGCGTCTTCACCGGACCGATGAGAGCCTGCGCGAGGAGCTTCCTGGTAGCCGCCTTAACCCCCTTCCGCCCCCGCGACTTAACGCCGGAACGAGGATTGCCAAACGCCCCTCGGATGGGATAGAATCCTGGTTTTCGCCTCAATTGACCGGCGTAAACCCACGTAGCCTCTCTTCCGCGGCGGCCGGCTGGCCGGCGACGGATGAGGTTATGTCAATGGCACACTGGCCTGCGGGCTTTGGTGTCGCTGGGGTTGCGCTGGCGTTTCTCGTCATGCCTCACTTGGGGTGTGACCGCGGGAACAACCGATTCGAGGTTGCCGGGCCTGCCGCTGGGTGGACCCTGCTGGAGGGGCGCTGCCCCGGTTTAGAAAATATCGTCGCGAGTCTGCGCATGTTCGAGTCGTTGCAAGAAGGCCTGAGTTCGGCGCTACGGACGTTGAGCGGCAAAGCCCGGCTCACCGAGTCCAACATGCGCGATGGTCTGCGCCTGGTGCAACAGTCGCTTTTGGAAGCGGACGTCAGCTTCCCGGTCGTGAAGCAGTTCATGGACCGCGTCAGCGAGCAGGCCGTCGGTGAGCAAGTTCTGAAGAGTTTGCGCCCGGATCAGCAAGTCGTTGGCATCGTCTACAACGAGCTGGTCAACCTGATGGGCCCGGTCGACCATTCACTTCATCTGAAGCCGGATCTGACGATCCTGATGATGTGCGGCCTGCAGGGGTCGGGCAAAACCACCACCTGCGGCAAGCTGGCCCGCATGCTCAAGGAGCGCGGCCGCAGTCCGATGCTGGTGGCGGCCGATTTGCAGCGTCCGGCGGCGGTGCATCAGCTGCAGGTCATCGGCGAGCAGATCGGCGTGCCGGTCTATGTCGAAGAAGGGGCCGCCGACCCGGTGGCCGTCTGCCAGAATGCCGTCAAACAGGCGAAATCCGCCGGCGCCCAGGTCGTGATTCTCGATACCGCCGGCCGGTTGCACATCGACGAAGAGTTGATGCAGCAGCTACAGCGCATCGACCGCCGCGTGACGCCCGACCAGGTGTACCTGGTGGTCGACGCCATGACGGGCCAGGACGCGGTGAACAGCGCGAAGGCCTTCAACGACGCCCTGGAACTCGATGGCTGCATCATGACCAAGCTCGACGGCGACGCCCGTGGCGGCGCCGCCCTGAGCGTGAAGGCCGTCACCGGCGTGCCGCTGAAGTTCATGGGCACGGGCGAGCATCTCGATGCCCTCGAGGAGTTTCATCCGGACCGCATGGCCAGCCGCATCCTGGGCATGGGGGACGTGCTGACGCTGGTCGAGCAGGCGCAGCAGAAGTTCGACCAGGACGAGATGCAGAAGCAGGAAGAGCGCCTGCGCCGCGGCGAATTCACGCTCGACGATTTCCGCAAGCAGCTCGGTCAGATCGGTCGCCTGGGCCCGCTGAACAAGATCATGGGCCTGATCCCCGGCATGGGCGGGCTGACGAAAATGATGGGCGACGTCGACGCCGAGGGGGACATGAAGCGGCTTCTCGGCATTATCGATTCGATGACGCCCCAGGAGCGTCGCAACCCTTCGAAGATGATCGACCAGAGCCGCCGGCGGCGCATCGCGACAGGCGCGGGGGTCGAACCGTCGGAAGTCAATCAACTGGTCAAGCAGTTCGACGGCATGGCCGACATGATGAAGCGCATGGCCGGCCTGGGCATGCGCGAGCGGATGCGCGAAGTGCAGCAATTGCAAAAGGGCGGATTCCTCGATCCGGGCGCCACTCTGACCAAGCAAAAGAAGGGGACGGGCAAGCGACTTTCGGCCCGCGAACGCGCGGACCTGAAAAAGCAGCGCGAGAAGGAAATGCGCCGCCGGAAGCGCGAGGACAAACGGGGGCGCGGCAACGACAACAGTAACCCTGGACAAAACGGCGCGCCCCGCGGATAGGCGCGGGGCACGTCCAACGAAACATACTCTCTCTCCAGACGCACGCCGTGCGTCGCAACAAACCCTACTGAGGAGGACCGAGTGGCAGTCGTAATTCGCATGAAGAAGATGGGGCGGAAGCATCGGCCGTTCTTCCGCATTTGTGCGGTCGATTCGCGCAACCCGCGCGACGGCGCCGTGATCGAGGAATTAGGCACCTACGACCCGCTGGTGCCCAATGTCGACGCCCGCGTGCTGATGAACGTCGACCGGATGGACTACTGGCTCTCGGTCGGCGCCAAGCCGAGCGTGAACGTCAACGTGTTCATCAAGAAGTACGGTTCGAAGGGCACCCACCTGGAGCAGCAAAAGACGGCGCGCGAGCAGTTGTCGCTGCCGAAGCAGGTGCCACCCGCTGAGGAGCCCGTGTTCATTTACACCAAGCCCGAGCCGGTGAAGGCCGAAGGTCCGGCGAGCGAAGAACCGGCAGCCGCTCCCGCGGCCGAGACGGCGAGCGAAGAACCGGAGGCCGAGGCCACGCAAGAATAAGTCTGAGTCAAATAAGCCCTTATACCGCGACGATGTTGATGTGCCATGCGATTCGACGTGCTGACCTTGTTCCCGGAAATGTTTCCGGACTACTTGGGCCAAAGCCTGTTGAATCTTGCCATCCAGCGAGGGCTGGTGGACGTGCGGCTGCACAACATTCGCGATTGGACGCACGACCGACATAAGACGGTGGACGATCGGCCCTTCGGCGGCGGGCCGGGCATGGTGCTCAAGGTCGAGCCGGTCGTGGAGTGCGTCGAAGCCGTGCGGGCGGAAAACGAGGAGCCGGGCCACCTGATCATGCTCACGCCGCAAGGGCGGCGGCTCGATCAAAGCGTGGTCGAGGAATTGGCCGGCAAACGACGTCTGCTGTTGTTGTGCGGAAGGTACGAGGGGTTTGATGAGCGGGTAAGGACGATCCTCCGACCCGACGAGATTTCGATCGGCGATTTCGTGCTCAACGGTGGCGAGGTCGCGGCGATGGTCGTCATCGACACGGTCATTCGCCTCGTGCCGGGCGTGCTGGGGGACGAACAGAGCCACCAACAAGATTCGTTTACGGGACAGGGGAGACTGCTCGAGTTTTCGCAATACACGCGCCCGCGCGAATTTCGCGGCCATGTGGTGCCAGAGGTATTACTCAGCGGTAACCATCCGGAGATCGCCCGCTGGCGCGAACAAGAGCGCATGGAACGAACCAACCAACGAATCGAACAAACACGGACGCAACCCCAGATCACGGCGCCGCCACAGAAGACGCCGCCACAGAACTCGACGAGCTGCTGACGAGGTACGGGCATCCAGCAAGGCTCGCACGACAAACAAAACACACGATTCATAAACACCGTAACGAAAGGATAACCGGCGATGAGCCAGCAGCTTTTGGCCAAGGTCGAAAAAAGTAGCCTCCGCGAGCAGGTGCCCGACTTCAAGATCGGGGACACGGTCGACGTACACACCCGCATCCTTGAAGGCGACAAGGAGCGCATCCAGATTTTCAACGGCGTGGTCATCGCCCGTAGCGGATCGGGCACGCGTGAGATGTTCGTCGTGCGCCGCATCGTGCAGGGCGAGGGCGTCGAGCGAAAGTTTCCCCTGCACACACCACGCATCGCCAAGATCGAGGTCAAGCGGTCGGGCATTGTCCGCCGGGCCAAGCTGTACTTCCTCCGCGATCGCGTCGGCAAGGCTGTGCGTCTGCGCGAACGGCGCGGGGGCAAGGTGCAAGAGGTTCAGCAATAGCCTCGCCGCGGCGGGGCGCTGAGTTCGCATTGGCGCGCCGCCGCATGGGGATCAGCCGTGCGATTCTTCGATTGGCTGGCACTATTGCGCAAGCCCCGTACGCTCGGTCAGCGGGGCGAAGCCGCCGCTGCCCGCTATCTCAAACGGCGCGGGTATAAGATCGTGGCCCGCGGAGATCGCGCCGTCCTGGGCGAATTGGACATCGTGGCAGTCGATGGACGGACGATTGTCTTTGTCGAAGTGAAGACGCGTGCCACGGACGACGGCGGCCACCCGGCCGAAGCCGTCGATCACGACAAGCAGCGCCGGCTCACGCGCGTAGCGCTCGCCTACTTGCGGCGGCACGAGTTGCTCGAGTACCCGTCGCGATTCGACGTCGTGGCGGTTACGTGGCCCCAGTCGGCCAAACAACCGAAGATCGAGCACATTTCCCGCGCCTTCGAGGCAGCCGGTCCCCGAAGCATGCACAGCTAACGAGACGCTGGTGCAGCGGGCCCTGCGTCTGCCAAAATCCCCGCGTCGCCGGGCCCAAAAAACGAAAGCCGCGCGGCACGAACACCGTGCCGCGCGGCTGACTTCCCCAACTCACGATCCGACCACGCTCAGATCGCGGTGTTATACGAATTCTCGGTTACAACCCATAGTGCCGACGACGGCGGCGGTGCAGGCCTGCGGCAGGCTTGCTGGGTACGTGCGATGTGCTGCGGGCGGCTACTGGCCCCCGGCGCTTATCGAAGGTCTTACGCATGCGTTTCGGGGCATGACGATCAATGGATTCGCCTTCATAAGAATCCGAGTCATACGACATTAGCTTTCTCCTTATTTCGGGTATTTCCTCACACCACTCACCGGGACACCCCGGGCTGCCGCTCGCCGGAGTCCCCGGCTTAATCCCAGCGGCATTCGCTTGCTGCCAACCGAGGGACTTGTGCATAAGCTCCCTGGCGGCGGCCCAGAGGAAACGCAAGCAACATGCCAATGCCGCTAGCGGATGGCAGATCGCCGGCGAATCGGCGTAAAGGCTGTGAAAATCCGGGCCTGCGACACTGCGTCGTGACGACCGACGGGGGCCGGAAAAAAGACGATCTCCTCGGTTTGGTGACAGAGGAGCTCGAGCGGATTTAACGCGTGCCTACGACGTGAGTTACGCTATGTGGCGTGCGAATCCACAGAGGCATTCGAAGCGAGCGCCCCACCGAGATTCCGTCTTAACCGCTTTATGGCATTTGACTTAAAACGGCTCACTAAACTAGGGAGCCATTTCACCAAAATGGTGAAACCCGCGACCGCCGGCGGTTGCGCGGCTTTTCAATCCCCCACATGCGCAAGGGGGCCTTTCGAGCCGCGCGCTGCGACCGACGTCGCTTCCCAATGTGCCGTAAACGGCGCACGCGCAAGCGCTGCCTGCGGTCGGCGCGTCATTCGAAAACCGCCAGCGCGCGCGTCCCTTTCGGACGGACCGGTGCGCACGGTTCCACGCTCACGCGCAAAGCCGCATCATGTTTGCGAGCTATAAGTTGTGGCTTCTCTGTCCTGACAACAATTCCGGTATCAAAGGCTTTGGCAACATCCTGTAACAACCCCTCCTGGGCTGCCCCCTTAGCCTCGTTGGCGCAGTCGCCAATCGGCGCGCAAGACCATCGCGAGCCGTTGGTGAAGACTGTTCCGTCGTTCGCACCCGCGCAGGTGCAAATCGTCTCTTCCGCGCACCGGGTGCGCGCAGAGCCGGTTTCAACTACGCAAGTGGGATGCCAAACATTGAATCGGCGAACACAGAATGGCTTTGACCAGTGGTTTCTGCCTGTGGTTCGCCGGTTGGCTGAGTCCGAAAAAGGCGGTTAAGCCGCTTGTGCAGGCTCGCATTGGAGGTCGCCGGAGACCGACGCAGCCTTTCGGTTCCCTTGAGGCCCAGGAACGGGCAGTTCCGCCGTCCGGCTAACTTTGCCGGCCCTGAGGCGGTGGCACGAGCCGCTCGTTGATGGCTTGTTGGATTTCAGCCTGTACGACCTCCACAGCGCGGGCGGCGTCGACGACCATGATCTGCTCGGGTCTGCGCCCCGATTCGGCGAGAAAACCCGCTCGCAGCCGCTGGCGAAATTCGTCTCCTTGGAGTTCCATGCGGTCAAGCGGGCGAGCCAGGCGTGCCTGGGCCGCCTGCGGGGACATGTCGAGAACGATGGTCAGGTTCGGTTCCAAGCCCCCGGTGGCCGTACGCCCGATGCGCCACAGCTCTTCGACATCGAGGCCCCCGGCATGCCCCTGGTACACGACGTTTGCCAACAGATAGCGGTCCGACAAGACCATCTTTCCTGCTTCCAGGGCCGGCCGAATGACCTGGGCAACGAGCTGCGCACGGGCAGCCATGTACAGCAGCATTTCCGCCGTGCGCGAGATCGGCGTATCGCGCGATTCGAGCAGGATCGCCCGAATGGACTCGCCCAAGGGAGTACTGCCCGGATCGCGGCAAGTTACGACGTCATAGCCGAGGCCGCGCAGCCAGGTTTCGCAGAGCGCCAACTGGGTACTCTTTCCCGTCCCGTCGATGCCATCGAGCGAAAAGAACAACGGCCAACCATCCTGTATTAAGGGTCGCTGGGTAGAAGCTTCGGACAATCGGTCGAGGCATTGTATCACGCGCGAAGGCGTGCGGCAGGTAAAGCACATGCTTCACAAGCCAATCTTACGGCCTGTGAGTCGGCGCTTTATTTCGCCCGCGTCCGCGAGCGCGAACGGCCCGCTTCGGTTTGAGGCTTTCGCTTCCTTGCGCCGACGGCCCGCCTCCCAGAGGCGCGTTTCGCACGCTTCGATCCGCGGGCGACCTTGCCATCCACCGAGGCGCGCGGGGTCGATGACCTGGTGTCGTGCGCGTAGCGGGCAAGCAAATGCCGGCAGCGTCGCTCGACCAATGCTCTTAGTGCCGGCGGCTGCAAAACCTCGGCCTGATCGCCGTAGCCCAGAATCCACCAAGAAATCTCGTTGATTCCCGACACGCGCACGTGGAAGTCCAAGCGCCCGTCGTCGCACCACACCAGTCGCTGCGTCTTGTGCCAGGCCACCTCGGCGACGTTCTTGGCGACGAGCTTCTCGAATCGTATGACGACATCCTGGTCCGGACCGGGCTCGGGAATCAAATGCCAGGCGTTGCGCAATTGCCGCTCGATGCTGAATCCGCGCGGGAATGCAAAGCGTTCGTCGAGCTTGTCGAGTGACACGATGCGGCCGACATTGAAGGTGCGCGTCTGGCGATGAAAAGAGGAACGGCCGAACACGTACCAGCTGCGCCGGCTGAAGAGCAACCGATAAGGGCTGAGCTTGGTGCGGATCAACGCGCGATCACTGAAGCTGTCGTATTCGATCCTCACCGAACGGCGGCTGCGAATGGCGTCGATCAGTTGTTGATAATAGGGGGCAGCGCCACGAGCCTGGCTGGTTGGCTCCATGCGCATCTGGATGGCGCTCGTCGCGTCGCGCAGATATTCGCGCAATCGCTCTGGTAGCGCGCATTCCAGCTTCAATGCCGCGGATCGCGCCGGTGCGTGAAACGGCACGCCCGAGCGGTCGCCCAAGTGGTAGCAAAGTACCAAGAGCGACAGTGCCTCTTCGGGCGTGAAGTTCGTGGGCGGCAGAAAGTTCATGCCCGGGATGCGGTACTGCTGCTCGGCATCCTCGAACTGCATGGGCACGCCGGCGAGCCGCATGACTTCCAGGTCGCGAAAGATCGTCCGGCGGCTGACGCTGCACTCGACGGCCAACGAGTGCGCATTGTGCCCCCTACCGGCCTGAAGGAGTCCGATAAGCCTGAGGAGCCTGGTTATTCGATCGTGTGTCATCGGTGAGGAGCGCGGGATCGACGGGCTGGGTGTTGTACGCCGCTTGCATCACGGCGACTCCCTCCCGGCGCGTGTCGCCGGTGGCGATCGCCGCCGACGGCGCCTGGATCGGCGACCTGCCCGACGCCCCCCAATCGTACGACACCAGCTTAGAGTCCGCGCTGGTCGAGCTCGAAATCTGGATGCCGGGCCCCGACAGGCCCGGTCGCCCCGGGCGCGGCGGGGGAGCTTTCGTAGTATCCAAGACCCCTGGCACGGCCTGACTGGCGGGGGGTGTCGGCACCGATTCGGGAAGCGTCTCTGGGATCGGCCGCGGCGGTGGCTGGTCGACACCATTACCGGTCGTCATATCGGCGGTGCCCATTTTCTGGCTGATCGGACCGCGGCTGAACACATTCGGCTGTATGAAGCCGTAGTTGATCTGCAGGCCAGCATCACGCTCGCGAGCACGCTTGCGGGCGTCGAAGTAGGCTTTGCCGGGCCACGGACCTTCGGCCAGGAATACGTTGTTGTACTCGAGCAGCGAGCCCTTGCGGTAATGCACCGTGCGGATCGCCAGGTTGTAGTCGACAAGCGAGCGGAAGTAATCGCTCGTGGCTACCGCCAGCCGGCGCTGGGCATCGAGCAGCAAGTCCAAGGTCACCGTGTCGGTCTCGTACGCGGCGCGAACCGCCTTGACGTTCACCTGGGCGGCGATCAAGCGGTTGAAATTCGTCTCGGTCAGCTCGTACGATCGGACCAGGGTGCGGACGGCCGAAGTGAGCCCGTGGATCATTTCCAATTCTTCTTCCTGCAAAATCGCACGCTCACGCGCCAACTGCAATTGGGCGTTGCGGACGCCTGCCAAGGCGGCACGGAAGCCGATGGGAATATTCGCCTGGAAGCCCATCTGCCATTCCTGGTATTGGCCACCGGTCAGCGATTGCATGGCGTTATTGAATTGATCGGGGCTGCGGTGGATGTCCCACAGATTCTGGCCGAAGCCCAGCCAGCGATATGTACCGTCGAAATCCAAACGGGGCAGCAGGAAGTTCTTCGAGGCAATGAGTTGCAGTTCCTTCTGCTTCACAATCCATTTCTGGCGGCGCAACTCAGGCATGCGGGCCAGGCTTTCGATCTTCACTTCGTCCCAGTCGAAATCGACCTTGGCGGTCGTCGGATCGTCGGCAGGTCGAATTAATCGTCCGTCGGTGGGCGCGATGCCCATCTGGTAGCGCAAGCGATTTTCCGTCTCATAGACGTTGCTCACGGCCGCCTCGACCTGGCCGCGGAAGAGGAAGTATTGCTCGCGGGCCTGGGCCTCTTTTTCCGCCTCGCCACCGCGGGCACCGGCGTCGTAAAGTGCCTTCACTTTTCGCCAGGTCGACAGGGCACTGTCACGGCCAACGACCAATGCGTCGAGATTGCGGTACGAGAAGTACAGTTCCCAATAGGCCAACTCGGTGTCATTCACCACGTCGCGAATGCGCCCTTCGAAGTCGGCGATCGCGATGTCGACGTTCGTGCGAGCGATGGCCACGCCGTTGTAAACGCCGGGAATGTTCGTGAAACCGCCCACGCCAGGAATACCGCTGGGGCCGGCGATGCGGTTGAACTGCGTGCCGCCACCTTGCAAGAACGGATGGCGAAACTCGGCTTCGAAGTTCGTCGTCCAGAAGGCTGGGAACAAGTTCGTGGGGTTGTTGTTCATGTCGTAGTTGGTGTTGTTGCGGAAGTACACCCGGTCACCGGCCGCCGTGACCTTTGCCAACTGCGACTGAAATTGCGCTGCGTCTTCTTCCAAGATATTGGCCAATAAGCCCGCGAAATTCGCATTCACCGGGTGGTCGTTCTTTTGCCAGAAAACGCTCGTGCTCCACTGGGTATCGAAGTTCGACAACGTACCTTCAACGCCGAAGCGCGGATCGCTTTCCGTGATCGCCGGCGCGTAGATCGTCTGGGCATTAAGCGGTGACAACGACACCTGAAACGTCGGGTTCTGCACCTGGCCGCCCAACGTGCGGAACACCTTGCTGTTTTGCAGCGTGATGCGAACGGCCTCTTCCAATCGCAATGGCCAGAATTCTTTTGGCTCAGGATTCTGCAGCGTCAACGGCGGCAGCGAACCGCTGACGTCCGGGATGGTATCCGTGTTCACGTCCGGATATTCCACCTCGGTGGCCACGCCTTTGTAGTGCGACAGGTCGCCGTCCTCGAAGAAGTAGAACGGCCGGCTCGGCTGGCAGCCTGTGATGAGTACCACGAACGCGGCAATCATCGCCCAAAACTTGGCATCTCGCACACTCATGGATCACGTCCTACACGACGGAGTTGCCGTTGATCTTCGATGGGAATTGCCTCGTTCCGCGTTTCCTGTCCGGCTTCGGCCAGGTCGGGCGGCTGTCGGCAAACTGGGCGCAGCCCTCCGGGGCGCTCCCATCGTCAAACCTCATATCGGCACCCCAAGCGTTAGACTTCTGCGAAATGATCTAATCGAAAAACTTTATGAGATCGTTAATCTCTCTCATTTCCCCCCAAACACAGCCGGCTACTGGCCTTCTCCAAACTGCCGCCACCTCGAGAAACTGCCACGAGGCTGCGCCGTTTCGGCCCGGAGTGAACGCTGCCAATGATGCATGCGAGCGGCCGAGGAGAGTCGCACTAACCCCCGGCGTCACGGTGCCGCGATGCCTTGCACGCCCAGAAGGGGCATGCACCGCAGTCTTTGCAAGTGGCGGCTGCTGGCAATGACGCGATGGCGTCTTTGAAGAGCAAGCGCTCGTTAGAGATACATGCCCACGAACCCGCCGTGAGCATCGCTTTCGGATTGCAGCCGCTGAAGCCGTTCAACCGTCTGCTTCAGATCGCCGGCGCCGATGTATCGGTCGAACTCGGCCCGGACGGCAATGGTCACCGTCTCGGCGAACCAGTGTACGACCGGTTCGGTGAGCCAATCGCAGGTCTCCCGCACCAATTCCACGTGCAGGTCGCAGCTCAGAGTTTTCTGGTCGGTTTCGTCGGTTTGTGCCGTGCCTTCGAAGCGAAACTCGATGGCCCCCGTGTCTTGCTGATTCGTCAGGTGAAACGTACAGCTGGCGTTGTACAGGTAGTAGGTGTTGAACGAGCCATGCCTGGCTATCGCTTCCAGGATGCGCTCGCAGCGGGCGCGGAACTTGGGCGATGCGTCCAGCGGAATATCGGTCCGCTCGATCGAGCGCAGTGGCAGGCAATCAAAGGCAATGTCGACGTACCGCCGCATATTGACTTATCCTTCAGCGAGAGGCAGTTGCTGGAGCCGGTGTCGCGGCGTTCCCGCTCGCGACGTTCGTTTTGTTGCGTACCTGGCTCATGCCAATGCTCAGCCATGGCCCCTTGGTGTCGATCGTGGACAGCGCAAGCGGTCCGGCGTCCTTCCATTCTCCCTTGAGTTCCGTCGGCTCGGTCTTGACGATCTCGGCCTCGAAGATTTTCTCCAAGCGGCGGCGCATCAAGTTTCGCAACGTTGTCTGCGGCAGCGACAAGCGCTTGCCGCCTCCTTGCACGAATCCAGGCGGGAAGATCTCGATATCGCCGACACGCGTCGCCTTGAGTCCCTGTCCCGCTTGTTCCAGCTTGTAGCTCACGGTGAAGTTCATGGCCGGATAGCTGCGACTGCCGGAGGTGTACTTCTTGCCGCGTCCGGTGACCATCACGCCCCCCTCAGTGACCTTGAAGATGACCGGATCTTCGTCGGCGAACGTAATCGTCCACTCTTCCTTGCCGGGATCGGGCTTCAATCGCTCGGGAACCTCGCCTAAGAAATCCTTGGCGAACTTCTCCAGCTCCGGCTGACCAACCGTCTCGCCGGCCAAAGTTCCTCCGGCAAAATTATTCACCAACGACTCGTGCAGTCGAATCGAAATCTCGGGCTTGCCCACGATTTCGGGAGCGGCGCTCTGGGCGGCTAGTTGCGCGCCACCGGCCTGTATCGCGGTCACGTAGAGGTGATCGGTGCTGGTGCTGAAATAAACGCGCGGCAATTGTCCACGCCGCACGAGTGGATTGCGGAAACGCTCCTTGAACTGCGTGTTCGAACGGGCCAACTCGGTGCCGATGCGCTCTTCGAACATGCGGCTCAGGCGCTCCTCGGCATGTTCCTCGGCGACTCGTTCCGCCTGGCCCTTCTGCTGGCCGGCGCGTTTCGAGGCGACGCGGCGGACGATGCAGTCGGCAAAGCCACGTTTCGAGCTACCAATGCCCGTGATTTGCGTCGAAGCATCTGCCGCGGCTGTCACCGGCAGACCGTGAATACCGTCGATGTCGAGGGTCAACCACTTGGTTGCCAGCAGGCGCGTCGTGCCG
This sequence comes from Pirellulales bacterium, assembly GCA_035546535.1. Classification (NCBI taxonomy): domain Bacteria; kingdom Pseudomonadati; phylum Planctomycetota; class Planctomycetia; order Pirellulales; species Pirellulales bacterium. The sequence goes on from DASZWQ010000090.1 coordinate 15,154, forward strand.
GTCGTATTGATGATCGCCGGTCCGTTATAGCCGACGTTCCGCGACCAGTTCACACCTTCCAAGGTGGCCTCCAGGACCGCCACGTCGGCATTGGGTACCAATCGAAAAGAGACGTCTCCGCGGGTGCGCCCTGTGCCCACCAGCCGCGTACCGAGAATGACGTCGCGCACCGGAGCCGTCTCATCAATGGCGCGCCCCAGGCCGTCGTTGAGGAAGGACCCTGCCACTACGACATACAAATTGGGCTGCGACAGACGGTAAGAGATCGATTCCACCAGCGGCGCCGCTTGATGTCGTTTGACGAGCCACTCGAGCTCGACGCCGATGGCCTTCAACTGCTCGGCAGTCGGCTCCTTCACATACGCATCGAGCGAAGCGCTAAGCTTGTCCAACTCGGCTTCATATTCTTCGCGCGCGCGGGGATTTTGATGTTGGCGCAAGCGCACGTCGTAGTCACCGAGTGCCGTTGCCAGGTCGGTGAAGGGCCGCATATCGAGACCGACCTTATCGGACCGTAACTTTGCGAGGACTGGGCTAAGCTGGGCCGGATCCGGCCTGGCATCGGCACGCAACTGCGAGTCGAGCGCGTCCCATTCGAGATACTTCTGCCAGGCCTTAGCTCGCGGCCCGCTGCCAAGGAACTTAACAAGAGCCGCCGCGGCCTTGGCGACCCGGCTTCGGTCGGCGGTCAGCAGAGCGTCCGTCGCCGGCTGGTATTGCTGCTTAGCCGCACGAACCAGCTCGGGCAGTTGTTCGGCCTTCGGTGCGGCGAGAGAATCACGCCACGCGGCGATGGCGTTTCTCAGCTTGACGAAGTGTGGTCGCTCCAGACCGGCAACCCCCGATTCGAACCTCTTGAGCACCGCCGTCACCTGCCCCGCGTCGGCAGCATCCCCCTGGCTGAGCTGCGCCTGCAAATCCTTCAGGCGCAGATATTCCCGCCATTTTTCCCCGCCGGGCGTGTGGCCAAGCCAGCCGTCGATGTCGGTCAGCGCTTGGGACACGGCCCGATCACGCCCAGGCAACTGCGCGTAAGCAGTTTTGCACAAAAGGGTTGCAATGAGTACGGCGATAATCAACTGACCGATTTGACGGGGCATCCGTCACCTCGCTTTGTCGGCTGGGGCGGGCGGGTCTGAGCGGCGAGCCGTAAACCCTTTAATACCAAGAACGAAGCGAAAAAACCACTCAAATCGGAGCCCCCCAAGGGGTCACCGCCAGCCCCATTCGGACGGTTGAACACCCGGAAGCGCCCTGTTAAACCGGTATCTCCCAAGCCGCGTAATCGGCAAAGTCAACCGTATTCCCCGCCCCCATTCGGCGAGCGATCGGAATAGCGTCGCGCTCGCTCACCCAAGCGTTCAAACACTTGCACCGGACAAGTCCGGTCCGGAGAAACCCTTGTTACCAGTCGACCAGCTAGCACTGATTGCTGCTGTCCACGGCTAGTTAAGCAGCCTTTGAGGAGGGAACCAATGAATCGACCGCTACTTCTTGCCTCACTAGTATCCACGGCATGCCTGTTTATGCCGGCAGAAGCCTGCCTGGCCAAAGAAGACGCGGACCAAACGGCGTCCTCTACGGAGTTGGTTTGGGAAACCGACTACGCGACCGCCATGCAGCAGGCCGAGCGGCAAAAGAAGATGTTGCTCATCCACTTCTTTGACGATGCCAAGCCTGGCCCCTCGCAACCCTTTACCACCCAAGCCCGCGACAGCAAGCAGGTGCGTGAGAAGCTCGCTAAGTTCGTCCTGCTGCGTCTGCCGGTCGACGCCGTTGTCAGCTCGAAGGGTCAGCCGGTCCGCCTGCTGGACCACCCCTCGTTTGCCGAGATGGAGAAGCACCAGGGGCTGGTCGTCGTCGATTACGCCAACCCGGATACCGAGCACTACCGCTACGTGGTCAGCACCTTGCCGTTCAAGAGCGGCAAATACTATCGCTATAACCCCAAGCACGTGGCGGTGTTGCTCGATTTGCCTCCGGGCACGCAGACGCAGCGTGCGATGGTCTTTGCCGTGCGGATCCATCCCGAGTCTCCGGCAAGTACTAAGGGAGATCTCGACCCCCATTTGGCAAGAGAGGCGAAGAGTCACTCGGCCTATCAGGCTCAGATTCACGTTCAGGGGCACCATCAGTGGGAGTCACGGTTTCCGCGGATCCATCGGCTGCTCGGCTTCAGCTTCACCCCCCAGGAAGTCGTGGCCGAAAGCTGGCCGCACGAGAACATGCTCGACGCGGCGGTCGACTGCGTTCATAGCTGGCGGCAGTCTTCAGGCCACTGGGGCGCGGTGAAACGGGACCAGCCGAAATTCGGATATGACATGCGCCGCGGCACCAACGGCATCTGGTATGCTACGGGCATCTTCGGCAATCGCCACTGACCGAAGAGCGCCGGCGTGCCGGCCGCGGCCGCTCGCCCGGTCTTTAGGTGGCGACTCACACGTTGAACTCAACTGAGCCAGCGCCGAGCCTTCGTTGGGCGAAACAGTCACGACTGTTTCCCACCCGACGAGGGCTCTTTTATTGGCCGCCACCGCGCGTGAGCTCGGCGGCCTTCGCATGATCGCCTCTCACAATCCCCATTTTCGTCGCAAGCGCTAAACAGGCGCCTAGCAGCCTGTTGAAAAAAGCCCTCGTGGCTTTTTTCAACCTCGCCAAGTGCGAAGCAAAGCTTCGCACGGCTCGCAAAATAACGACTTACGTCGATATTTTGCCATCGCATCCCTGCGATGTCGCAGCCCGTTGAGTT